>JACOEF010000348.1 GCA_024998705.1 Nitrospira sp. | reverse complement strand
CGCCTCACGCCTATAGTCCATCCGAATCAACAAGCCGATCCTTCGCCTGCAGGCCTTTACCGGACAAGATCCGGCACCGGAAAATTGACGATGTTCTGGGTTCACGTCCTGCTTCTCACCCTCGTCGTACTCCTCCTGCCGGACAGGGCAACCGCTAAGGTCTATCGTTGCCAAGGCGCCAATGGCCGCACCATCCTGACAGACCAGCCGAAGGGCAAACCAGGCTGCGTCGCGATCGACACGGCCACGCCCTCGCTCCCGGGAGGATTCACCCCGCCGGTCGAGCCGGCCGCACCGGCACAGACGGAACTACCGGCGAATTCGATTCCACCATCCCTCTCGGCTGCCCCGATGGTTCCTCCCCAACCGGGCCCAGGCGACCCGGCATTATCACCGCCGGCTGCGAAGGAGGCCTCAGAAAAGGCCGCACCCGAAGCGCAACGTTGCTCACCGCGACTCAACCCGCTGAATCCCTTCGCCGGCGTGAATTGTTCACCGGCAGCAGGCGAGCCACCGCCGGAGAAGAACCCGTAGACCTTCGCCGCACACGTCACCACCAGGCTCGATTGACTCTCCCGATGCCCCTTCATATAATGCCGAAACGAACCGTTTAAGCTGATCTCACAAGCACTTATGTCTGCCTTCTCCGCTGGTTTTTTATCCCGTCGCGCACAGGATCTTCGAGCTGGTCTCCGGCACGCCTTTGCCGTGCGTCCCGAACAAGCAACCTTCACGATCGAAGACTTGGCCCTGCTCGAACGCGTTGCCGACGCCGTCGTCGCGCGCGGCATGGCCGCACCGGCCACGCTGTTTCTCGAATCGATGGGGCCCATGAACTTTCTCGGCAGCCAGGCGCTGCACTTCCTGGCTCCCATCGTTGAATGCGTGCTGACGAACACGGAGCTCGCGCAGATCGCGCGCCTCCTGGAACAGCGTGATTCCATGCATCGCCTGACCGCCCTCATCGAAGCCAAGGCCGCGGCTCCTCAGGGAGCGCCCGCTCGATGACGGAACAGCCTCACGCGCCCGCAACACCGGCAACTGCCCTTCCCCTGAACGTCATCGTCGCGACCGATTGCGGCAGCACCACCACCAAAGCCATTCTGATCGAAAAGGTCGGGGATGAGTATCGCCAAACCTACCGTGGTGAAGCGCCGACGACGGTCGAAGCGCCCTTTGAAGACGTCACCCGAGGCGTCTTGAATGCCATCGCCGAAATCGAAGAATTGTCCGGGCGGACGATTCTGGAGGGCGATCGCATCATCACCCCCAACCAGGCGGCGCAGGGCGTTCCGAAGCGAGGTGTGGATATTTACGTGTCCACCAGCAGTGCCGGCGGCGGATTGCAGATGATGGTCACCGGCGTGGTGCAGAACATGACGGGGGAAAGCGCTCAACGCGCCGCCCTCGGCGCCGGCGCCATCGTGATCGACGTCTTGGCCTCCAACGATGGACGGCTTCCGTACGAGAAGATCGAGCGGATTCGAACCATGCGCCCGGACATGATCCTGATGTCCGGCGGCACCGACGGCGGCGCCGTCACCCATGTCATGGAGATGGCGGAGTACATTGGCGCCGCCGATCCGCGACCGCGCTTCGGCAGCACCTACCGGCTGCCGCTCGTGTACGCCGGCAACACAGACGCCCGGCCGCAAATCAAAACCATTCTCGGCGAAAAGACCGCCTTGGATTTCGCCGACAATATCCGGCCGGTCCTCGAGCGCGAAAACCTGGCGCCCGCCCGCAACAAGATCCATGACCTCTTTCTCGAACACGTCATGCAGCAGGCCCCCGGTTACAAAAAACTTATCGAGATGGCCGGCGCGCCCATCATGCCGACTCCGGCAGCAGTTGGCGTCATCATGGAGACGATCGCCAAACGCGAACACATCAATCTGATCGGCGTCGATATCGGCGGAGCCACCACCGACGTGTTCTCGGTCTTCAACGGACTCTTCAATCGCACGGTCAGCGCGAACCTCGGCATGTCCTACAGCATTTCGAACGTGCTGGCGGAAGCAGGGCTCGACAACATCATGCGCTGGGTGCCGTTTACCATCGACGAACAAACCCTGCGCAACCGCATCAAGAACAAGATGGTGCGGCCCACGACGATTCCGCAATCGCTCGACGAACTGCAGATCGAACATGCCATCGCGCGTGAAGCCTTGCGGCTGGCGTTGATTCACCACAAGTCGCTCGCCACGGGACTCAAAGGCATCCAGCAGGAACGCACCATTTCCGATGTGTTCGAACAGCGGACTTCCGGCAAAACCCTGATCGATCTGTTGACACTGGATTTGATCGTCGGCAGCGGCGGCATTCTGTCGCATGCGCCACGCCGCATTCAATCCATGTTGATGATGGTTGATGCCTATGAACCACTCGGTGTCACGACACTCTCGGTCGACAGCATTTTCATGATGCCGCACCTCGGCGTACTCTCGACCGTGAACGAGCAGGCCGCCACCGATGTGTTTGTGCGGGATTGCATGGTGTATCTCGGCACCTGCATCGCCCCGATCGGACAGGGAAAAGACGGGGAGCGCTGCGCCGACTATGAAATCGCGTTGCCGGACGGACGGATGGAGAAGGGCATGCTGGCGTTCGGAGAGCTCAAACTGTTTGCGCTGACGCGAGAGCAGCAGGCCACGGTGACGATGCAACCGGTCAAACAGGTCGATCTCGGCAGCGGACCGGGACAGTCGTTCACAAAAACAGTACAGGGTGGCGTGGTCGGCCTCATGCTCGACGGCCGTGGTCGCCCGTTACAATTACCAGGCGAACAGACTGCCCGCGTCGCCATGTTGAACAGATGGTACCAGGCAGTCGGACTGTACCCGGCGGGGAGCTAATGGCTGATAGCGAATGGCTTATGGCAAGAAACCGAATGCGGATAGCCCATGCAACCAAGTCGGTCATGCAATCCGTCAGAGACAAGCCATGAATTATTCGCTCTTGGCTTTGGGCGCGTTGCCATCGGCTATTAGCAATCAGCTCTTATCATGAGGAAGTTGCTCAAAACGCCCTGCGGCGAGGCCGCAAGGCGCGAGAGCCCCGAGTCATACCGGAAGTTGTACGGTGAGGGGAGCGAGCAACTGAGAACGAAGCGGTAGGGCGTTTTCAGCAACCGACAATGGCACATAGTTACACACCAGGCTTAACCGTCACCGAACGGACCACCGTTCGCCGCAGGCGTATTCTCCCGCTGCCCGGGACCGTCCTGGTCGAGGTGGGAGCCCCCGTTCACGCCGATACGGCTGTGGCTCGTGCGGAGTTGCCGGGCAAAGTCGTTCCGCTCAACCTGGCGAACCAGCTGGGCATTGCGCCGGATGAGATCAACGACTATCTGGTGAAGAAGGAAAAAGATTCGGTTCAGAAGGACGACGTGCTGGCCGAGAACAAACCCTTCATCAAATGGTTTAAAACGGAAATCCGCTCGCCGATCACCGGCAAGGTGGAATCCGTGTCCACCATCACCGGCCAGATTCTATTGCGGGAACCGCCGCGCATCCTCGAACTGCTCGGCTATATCGACGGTTCGATTGTCGAAGTGCACCCCGAACAGGGCGTGACGGTCGAAACCTCCTGCAGTCTGGTACAGGGCATCTTCGGCATCGGCGGAGAGACCAGCGGGGAATTGGTCATGGGCGTCACGGCGCCGGATCAGCCCCTGACGCCTGAACAGTTGACGCCGGCGATGAAGGGCAAGATCGTGATCGGAGGCGCATTCCTGTCGGCCGCCACCATGACCCGCGCAAAAGAGCTCGGCATCGTCGGGTTGGTCGTCGGGGGGATTCACGACAAAGACCTGCGCGCGCTGCTCGGATATGACTTGGGCGTGGCAATCACCGGCAGCGAACAGGTCGGCTTCACGTTGATCCTGACGGAAGGGTTCGGCACGATCCCGATGGCGCCCAAGACGTTCGCCCTGTTGTCCTCCCGGGCGGGCCGGAAGGCGTCTATCTCAGGGGCGACGCAAATTCGAGCCGGTGTGATTCGTCCGGAAATCATCATCCCCCAGGCGGCACTCGCCGGCGACGCCAAGGCTCCACGGATCGAGCGCGAAGGCATTCAGCTCGGCGATCCCGTGCGGATCATCCGCGATCCGCTGTTCGGCAAGATCGGCGCCGTGTCCGGCCTGCCCTCAGAACTCAGAGCGATTCCCACCGAGAGTGAAGTCCGCGTGCTCGAAGTCCGGTTTCCCGACGGCACGACCACCGTGGTGCCCCGCGCCAACATCGAAGTGATCGAGGGAGCATGAGCCGCGTGTCACACTACCTTCGCCTTCTCTCTCTGGCCGTCGCGATGCTCGCGTGCCTGCCGTCGTTCCTCCCGGCACAAACCCTCCCGCAGCAGCTTCGGGTCATCGATACCCCCAGTGATGGGGGCGGCAGTCTCACGGTCCTCTGGGCTCCCTCGGCAAGCGACAGCGCCACGTGGAAATATCAAATCCTGCTGCATGAGGGCAGCGTGCCTGCAGACCCGTCCGCATGGAAAGTCGTCGCCGAATTTCCGGCCAATACCCGCTATGTTCGCGAGGGCAAGACCGCCTGGTGGACGAGATCCGGCGACCCCGGCGATCATCTCTTCCTACTCAAGAACGGGAAGGGCGTCGAACTGAAAGCCGATCAAGCCTATGCCGTCACGGTGGCTGCCGCAAACGGTCAGGGACGGGTGATTGCCCTGCCGATCCTCGCCTCGCCCGAACCGAACTGGATGAATTGGAACCAACTCAACAATCTGGTGCTGGCCTTGATGTTCGGGGGCGTCGTGTTCTACGCCATCAACCTGGCCAGGCGGAAAGAGATTTTCTTGCGGCGGATTCCCGGGCTCGATGCCGTCGATGAAGCCATCGGGCGCGCGACGGAATTGGGCAAGCCGATTCTCTACATGACCGGAGCGCACGATATGAACGACCCCTCGACGATCGCCGCCGCCGTCATCCTGGGACGTGTCGCCAAGAAGGCCGCTGCCTATGAAACTGAACTGCTGGTACCGCACCGCGAGCCGATCACCATGGCCGTGTGCCAGGAAATTACCAAACAAGCGTACATGGAAGCCGGCAAGCCGGACCTCTTCAAGGAGGACGCAAACTTTTTCATCACGAGCGACCAGTTCAGCTACACCGCGGCGGTGGACGGCATCATGCTCCGCCGGAAACCGGCGGCCAACTTTTTCATGGGCTCGTACTTTGCGGAATCGCTGCTTCTGACTGAAACCGGTGCCAGCACCGGAGCGATTCAAATCGCCGGGACGGACTCCGATCACCAGCTGCCCTTTTTCGTAACCACCTGTGACTACACGTTGATCGGTGGGGAACTGTATGCCGCCAGCGCCTACCTGTCGAAAGAGCCGATCCAGATCGGCACCCTGCGCGGGCAAGACCTGGGGAAAGCCTTCGTGTTGGCTGTCATCGGAATCGGAACAGTGCTGGCCACGCTCGCCGTCATCACAGGGAATAATTGGGCGCAGCCGCTGCTCGACCTCTTCAAGGATCTGAAATGATTTTTCTTCGCCGACAACTGCCGCTGCTCATCACGATGATCACCGGCCTCGTCATGGCCGCGCAGTACTACGTGCCGCATGCGGCCTCCGAGCAACTGCTGACCACCGTCGCTAAATGGCTGCAGATCAGCGGCGGCTTCGCCCTCGTATTGGGAATTGCCAGCCTCTTTCACGTGCATGCGTCAAATATCCGGCGGAAGGAAGCCGGCTGGGCGTACAGCCTCGTCCTTTACGTCGGGATGCTGGGCACCATCATCGTCGGGCTCTGGAACGGCGGGAAAGAAAGCATCGATGGGGCGCTGACGTCTTTCGGCTGGGTCTACTCCTATACCCTCGTGCCGCTGCAGGGCACCATGTTCGCGATCCTGGCCTTCTTCATTGCTTCCGCCGCCTACCGGTCGTTTCGGGCGCGCAGCCGTGAAGCCGCGGTGTTGTTGGTGGCCGCCGTCATCGTCATGATGGGGCGGGTGCCGCTCGGCGAATATATGCTGCCGATCAGCGGGGACCTCTCCAGCTGGATTCTAAACGTCCTGAACGCGTCGGTTCGGCGCGCCATTTTGATCGGCGTGAGCCTCGGCGCCGTGGCCCTCTCGTTCAAGATCATCTTCGGCGTCGAACGCTCGTACCTGGGCGGAGGCAAGGAATAACGTGACGCGTCGTTTCTATCGCGCGAAGCGCAGGTGCTTCCGAATGACAGACCCTTCACGGTTCGCGAGGAACAACTGATGAACCTCGCTGAACGCATGTTGCGCATCGACCGGCGGATCATCTTTCTGGTGATCGGCCTCTGCACGCTTCTGCCGCTGCTCTTTCCCGTGGGCCTGCCCATCAAGATTTCCTCGGAAGTGCGGGGCGTGTACGACTATATCGAAGGTCTGCCCGAAGGATCGGTCTTCCTCTTGTCGCTTGACTTCGATCCCGCCTCCAAACCCGAGCTCTATCCGCAGGCCATCGCCATCCTCCGTCATGCCTTCAAGAAGAATCTGCGCGTCGTGGGCATGACCCTCTGGGTGTCCGGCACCGGATTGGCCGATCAAATTCTCTCGCAAACGGCCAAGGAGGCGGGCAAGGAAAACGGGAAGGACTATGTATTCCTGGGCTGGAGCCCAGGCGGCAGCGCCGTCATCCTGAACATGGGGCAGGACCTCTACAATGCCTTCCCGGCCGACTATGGCGGCAAGGCCACGAAGGGACTGCCGGTGCTGACCGGGGTGCAGAATCTGCGCGATGTGACCTATGCGGTGAGTTTGGGCGCGGGCAATCCCGGCGTCGAAGCCTGGTACGTCTTCGGCAAGGACAAATATAAGTTTGAACTCGGCGGCGGCTGCACCGGCGTGATTGCGCCCGGCCTCTATCCCTTGCTCAGAAGCGGCCAGATCAACGGCTTGATCGGCGGGTTACGCGGGGCAGCGGAATACGAAACCTTGATCGGGCAGAAGGGGAAGGCGGTCGCCGGTATGGATGCGCAGTCGGCCACGCACCTCGCCATCATCGTGCTCGTCGCCATCTGTAACATCTTTTACTTTACGTTGCGGCGGCAGCAGCGCCAGCACGACGGGTTAGGATCGTAGCCGCATGGATCTTTCCTTCGATGTCATACTCGGCGCCTGGATCGCCACAGGGTTGACCCTCTTCATCCTGTCCTTCCTGTACGAGGATAATCCGCTGTTCAAGCTGTCTGAGCACCTGTACGTCGGCGTCTCGCTGGGTTACACGATCGTCAAAACCTACGATACGGTGGTCATGACCCTGATCCTGCGGCCAATCCTCGAGAAGGGAGAATGGTCGCTGTTGATCCCGGTCGCCATCGGCATGCTCATGCTGACCCGATATGTGCCCAAGGCCGCCTGGCTCTCGCGGTATGCCTTCGCCTTTATCGTAGGCATCGGCGCCGGTCTTGCCATTCCCCGCACCATTTCGTCGTTCATCCTGAAGCAGATCGAGGATACGGTACGCCCGCTCCTGGCCGTGGCCCCGGGCGGCGGCATCACGTTCGACTATTCGCTGCTGAACCCCGCGAGCCATCTGAACGGCATCATCATTCTGATCGGGGTGGTGTCGGTCCTGTTTTATTTCTTTTTCTCCGTGGAGCATTCCGGACCGGGCAAGGCGGTCGCGCGCGCCGGCATCCTCTTTCTGATGATCTCCTTCGGCGCAGCCTTCGGGTATACCGTCATGGCCCGCATGTCGCTGCTGATCGGCCGCCTGACGGACCTGATCGAATTCTCCGACGCCTCCTACGGCCGCCCCACACTCTGGCTCTTCTTGCTGACCGTCGCCACCCTTATCGTGCTCAGTCGGCGCGGTAGCGCACAGCCACCGAAACAGTAGGCACCAGGCTGGCACCCGGTGCCGTCGTTCGTCGCTCGTATCTCGTCGTTAGAAAGAGTGGAGCAGGAGCGCCCGGATGCGTCGTTCATGCCGAGAGACGCTTGACGAGATACGCTTGACGAAAGACAGGCTGCGGAACAGTACGCAGGATGCGCAAAAAAGCCGTCCAACAAGGCCGCAGCGAATGAAGAGATGAGGCGTACCCTCTGCGGTACGTTGAGGCTCTGAATGACGCAAGAACGCCGCTGGCGGCCTTTTTTCCGCATCCTGCTAAGGCTGTTGCGCCTGAGAAGTGGCCTCCGCTACAATGCCGCTCATTATGGAATCAACGCCGACCATCGCCGCTAAAGATCCCGCGCAATATCCGCTGTTGCGTAACCTACAATTCTCGCCCATCAAGGAAGGGGAGGAGCAGTACATCGTGCTCTGGGACCCCACCGGACTGAGCAAGGAACGACTGGTCCTGCCGTTGAACTATTTCTTCATCGTCCAGCATCTCGACGGGGAGCACAGCGTCCAGGACATCGGTGCGATCTACCTGAAGCGGTTCGGCGAGTTCCTGATGCCGAACAAGGTCGAGCAATTACTGGCCGATCTGGATACCAAGTTATTCCTGGAAGGGCAGCGCACCGAACAGGCCAAACAGCAGGCATTGGACGCCTATCGTCACGCCCCCGCCCGATTGCCGCAGTTTGCAGGCCGCAGCTACGAAGCCGACGCCGCTAAACTTCGCGCCCAGATCAACGGCTTCTTCACGTCAAAAGAAGGACCGGAGGTCAAGGCATCCGAACATGCGGGCAAGCTCATCAAGGGGCTCGTCGCGCCGACCTACGAGCTGAAACATGCCGGACCGATTTATGCCTGGGGTTACAAAGAATTGCAGGAAGCCCAGCAGCCGGACCTGTACGTGCTTATCGGCACCGCCTACTCGGGGCTCGAACAACCCGTGGCGATGACGGACAAGGATTTCGAGACACCATTGGGGCTCGTGAAGGTCGAACGTACGATTACCGATCGCCTGCGCGAGCAGATTCCTTCAGCTTTCACCGACGAATTGGCACACCACAATGAACATGCACTGGAATTTCAGCTGCCGTTCCTGCAAGAGAGTCTCGGCAAAGACCGGGCGTATACGATTGTTCCGATCCTCCCATCGTTTTCAGCGGACAGCCTGCGCGATCCGCAAATACGGGAGCAGGTCGAGACGTTTCTTCAGGCCTTGAAGGACGCCCTTGTGGCCACCGGCAAGAACTACTGTGTCGTCGTGGGAGCAGAACTGGCCCACATCGGCATGCGCTACGGTGACTCGGCGCCGCCGACGGACTTCTCCTTCCACCGCTGCATGCAAACCGATCTCGAGATGCTCAAACACGTCGAGAACCGCGACCCGGAAGAATTCGCGAAATTCATTCAGAAAGAAAACGATCAACGCCGCATTTCCGGCTTCTCGCCGATCTACTCGTTGCTGCGTTTGATTCAAGCGGAAACGGGGCAGGTGTTGCGGTACGACCGCGGCATCACGGATCAGTATAATTCGACGGTCACGTATGCCAGCATGGCCTTCTTCTAGTCCGGACGATGAAAACAACCGTCGGCGTCGTTCTCGCTTCGCTCAGGGCCTCAACGTACTAATCAGTACGCCTCGGCCCTTCACTTGCTGCGGCCTTGCCGAACGGTCGTTTTGATCGCCCGGGGGGCAGACTGCTGAAAAATCCCTCTACCTTCGTTCTCTGCTCATCAAAATCCTTAACGTAGCCCATGGGAAAAGAGCCTGTCCCGGCAGACCAGGGTGGGCGGGTAAGAATGCACGCCACCGGTGCTTTCATCGGCTGCGGCCTCGCTGGCTGACCTGTTTGAGCAACCTGCAATGCTTCGCCCTCGGTAGACGGCTGTTTGAGCAGCCTGCATCGGAAGTCATGCCGTCATTCTAGATACGCCTCGCTCCTTCACGAGCTGCGGCCTAGACGGACAATCGTTTTGACCGTTCTGCTGACGAGTGTTCTTCGGAGCTCGCCCAGGGAACAGATTACTTCACGTATACCACTCCAGGTAGGTCCTTAAGATCTGAATCACCGGTAATGACCTCGGCATCCTGGTCTTGGGCCGTCGCGTAGACGATCGCATCAGCCATTGCCAAACCGTGCCGAAGGCTGATATCCGCAGCCAAATAGGCGATAGATTCAGTGAGCTGCACCACCCGAGTTGCATGAAGTCGTCCAGAGAATAATATGGCTGTCTCCTCACCACGCTCGCGTTTAATCTTCTTATACACCTCATACAACACAATCGTCGGCGTGATGATGTCGTATCGGGAAGTGAGATACATAGCGTAGCGATCAGCCAACGGTCCGCCTGTAAAGAATTCGATCCATCCGCTAGAATCCAACAAAATCTTCACAGCCGATCCTTCTTCTCCCGGATGCCTGTTTTGGACATTCCCTTGAGGGCCCCCTTCAGTGACTTAAGTGGCACTTCCGGAACAAGGGTAATTACTCCGCCTTTTTCCAGGACTTGCAGGCGCTGCTGAGGACTCAGGTGAAGCTTTTCCCGCACGTCTTTGGGGATCACGATTTGAAACTTCGTCGAAATGGTGGTCATGGACATCGCAATGCCTCCTTACCAATCATTGATCGATCATCGTATCGTCATACACCGTACCCGTCAAGCGCGAAGGCCATGCCTACGAACTGGCTTTCCAGCCTCACGAGATGCGCTTCACGTTTGACCCTTGACGAACTCGGCGTACTAGCAGCGCGTTGACACACTGTTCGCTGCCTCCGGGAAAGGGTCGGTGCACAAGCTGGCAATCGGAGCTAGTGCCCTGCGGGCTGTTCAGAAAGGCTGTCCGGCAAGGCCGCAGCGAATGAAGAGCTGAGGCGTACCCTTGCGGTACGTTGAGGCTCTGAGTGAAGCGAGAACGCCGCTGGGCGGCCTTTCTGAACAGCCGGCGAGCCCGCATTATTCATGACGGTTCGTCGCGAACGTGCGGAGTCGCAAAGCGAGACGGGCGCGCGGAGTCG
>JACOEF010000863.1 GCA_024998705.1 Nitrospira sp. | reverse complement strand
CCTCGAACAAGCCGGCTGCTTCGCTGGAAAAGCCGAACGAGGTCAATGTCGGCACCACGGCACTGAGCGGCGCCGGTTGCGCGACGACCGCCCGCCCAAGAATCCGGCCGAGCGCCTCGGCCACCTGTTCCGGACTGTACTCCTCCGGACCTGCGAGCTCCACAACCGTGTGGCCCCTTCCGCCGTTCATCAATCGCTCTGCTGCGACGCGACCGATATCCTTGGTCGATATCATCGGCACCTTTGCCTGCGGCGCCATGAATGTGGGCAGCAGCCCCTGACCCTTTGCCAGACCGATACCCGGCGCCCAGTTTTCCATGAAGTAACAGGGGCGCAGGATCGTCAGATTACGAGCCACCGCACTCATTTTGTGCTCACCGTATCGGACGGCACGTATAGGGCCGGTGCCTTCCGGTATCTGGCCGCCGACGGACGAAAGCAGCACCACGTGCGAAATCCCGCTCGTTTTGACGGCTTCCGCCGCGCGATCCATCCGTTGCCGTTGTTCCGCGAGCCATGCCGCAGCCCCATAGTTCGGCGGAACCAGCAGATAGACACCCAACGCCCCTTGGAGGGCTTTCGTCACGGCAGGCACATCATCCAGCGAGGCGACTGCCACCTCTGCCCCTTTTGCTTTCCAGGCTGCTCCCTTGTCGGCCGACCGAACCACCACCCGCACAGGCTGTTCGCGAGCAAGCAGCGTCTCTGCGACCACGGCTCCTGTATGTCCTGTAGCACCCAATACGACAAACATCCTCGGTTTCCTTTCTGGCCTCAGCCGACTCGTTCCGCTACAACCCGATCGATCGACCATCGACCGGCTCCCGTTACCAGCAACGCGGCGGCCAACCCGATCACCAGGAGGTGATACTCATAACCCTCTCCCTGCTGTTGCCCAAACCAGTTCATGAAAAACCCAACCGGCAGATGCACCGTCAAAATGGCTCCCAGCATGATCACAATGAAGCTGGCGGCCGTGAATCGCGTCAGCAAGCCGGCGAGCAGCCCCACGCTGCCGAAAAACTCCCCCATGATAACCAGAAATGCGACGATCCAGGGTAGCCCCATTTTCTGAGTGAAGAAACCCATGGTCCCGTCGAACCCGAACCCGCCGAACCAACCCAGTAACTTTTGAGCCCCGTGCGGCAGCATCACCAACCCCAAGGTCAGCCGCAAAATCAGTCCAGACCATCCGTCGTCTGCCTTGAATAGTGCCTTCATTTGAGTCCCCTCCCGTCATCGACCATGGACCGCCTGACTCTGCCCACCGCACAGATCGCCCGGCGAAAAGTTGCCTGCGCCGACGCCAATATAATAGTTCTAATTAGAACCAAGTCAAGGGCAAATATTCTCCCTCAACGGGAAGGAGACATAGTCCTCTAGATCAGTCGGTTGTGGGTCTAGGGATTGACGCGACAGGTCACGGGCCGATCAACCTGCCGGGCGGGGAATGGATGAGACACTCTGAGGAATAACCGAGGCCTCAACGGCTCTCGCGGGCAAGG
Source organism: Nitrospira sp. (assembly GCA_024998705.1). Classification (GTDB taxonomy): domain Bacteria; phylum Nitrospirota; class Nitrospiria; order Nitrospirales; family Nitrospiraceae; genus Nitrospira_A. The sequence continues at coordinate 74 of JACOEF010000863.1, read as the reverse complement.
GCGGAACAACGCGACATGTGAGGGATGAACCCGCTTACTTCCTGCTCTTGATCGCGCGTTCGACTTCACGGCCT
>JACOEF010000497.1 GCA_024998705.1 Nitrospira sp. | reverse complement strand
TGAGCCCGCTTCCCTCGTTGCCGTAGCCCAGTCGGTTCAATAATCGAAGGGCCTCCATCGATTTCTCGAAAATGCCCTCGCCACGTTGTGCGTCCGTCTGTGTGGCCTGATAGGACGGCAGCGACGCAATGACCTCCACGCGGTGCTGCGCGAGAAACTCTCCCAGGTCGGCTTGCGAAGGCAGGAGCAACACGGAAAGATTGCAGCGATCCAGCACCCGCCGGCCTAACGATCGAGCTTGTTCGACCAGCCAGCGGCAGTGCGGATTGAGTTCGGGTGCGCCGCCCGTGATATCCAGGGTGGGAATATCCGTGCGAGCCAGGGCCTGCAGGCAGAGATCAATGGTGTCTTTCGACATGACTTCCGTCCGGTCCGGTCCGGCGTCTACATGACAATGGCGGCAAGTTTGATTGCACAACTTCCCGAGGTTGAGTTGGAGCGTGGTGATGCCAGTCGCCTCAAGCGGATAGAGCCCGACCCGATCGAGAGCCGTCTCGAATGGCTGACAAGCGGTCGTTTGGGCCAGGAGGCGCAGCTGTTCAGACGCGGCAGCGAGTGGATCCCGTCGAGCGAGCAGGCTTAGACCCATCGGATCGATCCTTTCCTCATCATCGGGGGCTCAGCAACAACCGCCGGTCGGACTGCACGCGACTTCCGTGCCGTCCACACCTGCTGAGGCTCGCTGGTAGATCGTGAAGTGAGGGCGATAGGCCTCCTGTGTCAGGACTTGGAGGGTCTTTGAACAGATTTCCAAGGGCACGCCTCGGTAGTACTGGTGATGATCGTCGTCCTCGGCGCTGATGATCGGTCCGGTGAGAATCGCATAGGCCCCTTGCCAGACGCAGGGTTTCTGCTCCGGATGGATCGCGCACCAGCGCGGGTCGGTGGCGGCGAGTGTGACGGGCGCGGGGTCGAGAAGAAACAGCGAACGAAGCGGCTCGCTCTGCAACAGTTGCGCGCTGAGGCTATCGATGCGTTGAGGTACGCCGCGTTCGTACCGTTGGCCCAATTCATCTGTCACGCTCGAGAAGGGACCACGGAGCGTGGCATAGGACGAAGCCTTTTCGTCGGTGATGACTGGAAACTTGTATCCGGTGAGCGTCACCGAGAGGAAATGGATGCCGTCGATCGACTGCCAGGGTGCAAATTTGATCTGGTGGACGGCCCGAAATCCCGCATCGACCATCCCGCCGATATAGTCCTGCACCTGCAATGCTCCGGACAGGCAATCGCCCCACTTGGCTGCATCATGTACCAGATATTGCGGCACCACCTGGTCCGATACGATGTCGGAAATCGTAAACCGGCCGCCCGGCTTGATCACGCGGTACATCTCGCGGAAGACCTTGCGCTTGTCGGGGGCCAGGTTGATCACACAGTTGGAAATGATCAGATCGACGCTGGCATCCTCCACCGGCATGGCATCGGCCATGCCCTTGCGGAACTCGATATTCGATGTCGCGTAGCCCAAGTTTCCGGCGACGATGGGTGCGTTGCGCCGTGCAATTTCCAACATGGTGTCCGTCATGTCGATGCCGATGACCCGGCCGGTAGGGCCCACCCGGCGCGCCGCTTCAAAACAATCGATCCCCCCGCCGGAGCCGATGTCCAGCACGGTTTCCCCCGCTTGAACGGTGTTCAGTCCGGCAGGAGTGCCGCAGCCGTAGGAGATGGTCAGGACTTCTTCCGGAACAAAGGACTTGAGGTCGGCAAAGTCGTACCCGGTCGGGCAACACATCTGCTCACCGGTGGCGGCGGCACGGGCATAACGATCACTGACTTTTCGGGTGATATCGTCTATCGGCATGGGCGTCCTCTCGTCTCAATACATTGATGGGGATGCGTCTATGTACCAACCCTTCCCGTTCGAGGTCAATGTGGTCCTGCCTGTGCGATTTCCCCATCCATCCCTGGCTAGCCAAGCACCCGACGAGGGCCTCCGGCAGGCACAGCCCTCCTGTCGACCTCCCGTCGTCGCACCGACTTAGAACGTCATGATCTGGTAGCCCTGCGAGACCAGTTTCTTGAAGCTCGGATGGCCGTTATGTTCTCCCTCCAAGGTGACGCCGCAAGAGACGACCGCCTCTTTGACGCCTAAGGCACCGGCACAGAATTCACAGGCGCCGCTGATCCGATCCTTCACGGCAGCATATAACCCGTGGGCCATGTGGTCGGGTTTTGAGAATTCCGGAATCCATTTCGGCCCGGCGCCGTCGAATATCAGCTGCACGTCGTCATGCGCGTCTTTGAATTCTTTGACGGCTTGTAGCGCGTTGACGGCTCGTCCCAATCCTTCATGGGTGTCTGTGTCGGCTAATATGATGATCGCAACTTTAGACATGCGGCACTCCTTCCTGAAGGTTTCGGGTAGCGGATGCATACCCGCTGCGGCTGCCCCCCGTTGGGCCATGCGCTGTGCTGAGCTGCACTCTAGCGACCGCCGTTCCGATGTTCTGTAGGCTGGCTTACAGAAGCGACCTGCTGGAGCCGGTATGGTCGTGCCGGGGTCGCCGGATGCGAAAGTGAGTCAAGGGACTGTGGCGCCGGGTGGGCGGGCTGCGGCCGGATTGTGGGGCAGGAATGGGCCCGTCGAGGGCTGAGGGGGCTGCTGGCTTGCTATATGGACCGTATGGTCCATATAATCTCCGACATGACGCGTGGTCGCCCCTTAGAGTTTGACCCGGAGAACGCAGTGGATACTGCTATGGACGTGTTTTGGTGCAAAGGGTATGAGGCCACATCGCTCAGTGACTTGTTGCAGGCCATGGATTTATCAAAAAGCAGTTTCTATCAGGCTTTTGGAAGCAAGCCGCAATTATTCAAACGATGTCTGCTCCGATATCAAGAGCGGTTTACCGGTGAATTAGGCGGAAACCTCAAACGCGCCCGTTCAGGCCGACGCTTCATCGAAGACGTGTTTCGATTCGTCGCCAATACGGCACAAGAGCCTGCCGGTGCCAAGGGATGCCTGGTGGGGAATTCAGCCAACGAGTTTGGGCAACGGGATGCGGTCTTCGCCAAGCCGGTGGCGCAGGGGCTGCGTGGCCTCGGGGATCTGTTTAAAGCGGCTCTGAAGCGGGCCCAATCGGAAGGGGATGTCGCCGCGGATGTTGATATCAACGCCATGGCCAGTTATTTGGTCAGTGCGATGACGGGTTTGAGGACCGTCATCAAGTCGGGACTGGATAAGCACACCGCCCAATCCATGGTGCCGCTTATTCTGGCAGCCGTGAAGTAGATTTTTTTGCGTATATCGGGACCGTTCGGTCCAATATAGAGCCCGTAGCAATCGTGCAGCTGGCCCAGAGAGAGGAGTGTCAACGCCAATGAAGATGCAAGGAGACGGCAAATATGGACCGTGGGCATTGATTACCGGGGCTACTGCCGGGATCGGGCGAGAACTAGCCATCCAGGTTGCGGAGAAAAAGATCAATGTGGTGGCGGTGGCGAGACGGCAGTCTCGACTGGATGAGTTGGCGGACACACTGAAGGAGCGTTTTGGTGTCGACGTTCGGACCGTGCAGGCGGATCTGCGTGATCCCGCCGCCATTGAGCGAATCGTCGCCGCAACGGATGGGCTCGAAATCGGATTGTTGATCCCGAACGCGGGCGCCGAGATGAGCGGCAGTTTTGTGCATAGCAATGGAATCGAGCAGGTTCGGCTGGCGCAACTGAATGCCGTAGCGCCCATGCAATTGGCACATCACTACGGCCGGCACATGGCCGTCCGCGGACGTGGCGGGATTCTGTTCGTTTCCAGCCTCTTCGCTTATCAGGGGGTACCTCACGTTGCCCACTATGCCGCTACGAAAGCCTACATTCTGAGCCTGGGGGAAGCGTTGCACGTGGAATTGAAGCCGTACGGGGTCGATGTCTTGGTCCTGTCTCCTGGGCTGACCAACACAGAGATGACTGCGAATATGGCAATCGACTTTTCAAGACTTCCGATGATTCCCCAGAAACCGCAGCAAGTCGCCAGGGTTGGGTTGCGGGCGCTCGGCAAGAAGGCCACGGTGGTATCCGGTCTCATGAATAAAGTTCTCGCCTGGGAAAATCGTCTGATGCCGCGGGCAGCGCCGGTGGCCTTGTTGGGGTTCTTGATTCAACGAGCCTTGAAGCGCGCCCCTGGCCCGGAAGGGATGGTGGCGCGATGAACGGGCGCTGTCGAAGGGCTACGGCCGGGGCCCTGTGCAGTCTGTTTGTGATTGCAGCGGTGGCCGTGACCAGCCTCGCCGAGTCAGGGCAGTTTTACGAAAAGGACGGCGTTGCCATCGATGGATTTGATCCGGTGGCCTACTTCGAAGATCACCAGGCGGTGAAGGGTTTGCCGACACTGTCTCATGTCTATAAAGGATCGACCTTCCGCTTCGCCTCCCCCAGGCATCTCGCCCTCTTTCGCCAGACGCCCGAGCGGTTCGCGCCGCAATTCGGAGGCTTTTGCGCCTACGGCGTGGCAGAAGGGGTCAAGGCCGCCGTCGCGGGCGAAATCTGGGAGGTCGTCGAAGGAAAGTTGTATCTCAACCACGATTCCCAGGTGCAGATGAAATGGAACGCGAGGCGGCCGGCCTTGCTACGTTCGGCGGAGGCTAACTGGCCGCAGGTTGAGTCGTCCACAGAGGTCTATCCCTAGCGAGTTCCGCGGGGCGAGTCCTTATTGAGGGGCCGCGACGACGTGAAGGGAGGTGGGCCATGTAAGGCGTGAGCGGGGGAACAGGCGCAAAGAAGCATCACCCTATTGATCACAGAAAAGGAGACGCAACGATGAAGACAGTGGGAATCAACCTCCTTCGTGCTGGTGCCATGGGTACCTGGCTGCTTGCGGCCGTCGCGGTGGGGGTGCCGCCGGCATTCGGTGCCGAGACGGCACGTGAGGGCGCAGTGACCGAGATTATGACCTACGTCGCGGCGGTGGGGAAAGAACAGGCGTTCGAGGAGGCGCGGGCAGCTATGTTTGGCTTTCTGAAAACCCAGCCGGGCTTTGTGTCTGTGACCAGCCGGCAGGATCTCAAAGATCCGAAGGTCCATGTCGATATGTCGGTTTGGGCCACACGGACTCAATACAGTGCGGCGTCCGCGGCCTTGCCGGAGAAATTGCGGTCGGCATTCATGGGGACCGTTTCCGAGTGGAAATATTTCGGATTGACTCAGTAGGCATTGCGCTCGGTGTCGTTCCCAGAGAGGTGTTCCCGTGGGGGAAGAGCCAGGACGATCGCCGCTCAGGGGCGGCACTGGGCGGGATCTGACGAAGGAGGGTGCGCATCATGAAGTTTCGGATTCATACGCAAGAATCGGCACCAGCGGCGTCGCGCGCCGCGCTTGAAGCCACGGCAACGAAGTATGGATTTCTTCCCAATATCTTCGGTGTGCTTGCAGAGTCTCCAGCGGCTGCCCAAGCGTATGTGGGGATCACCAAGGCGTTGGAGCAGAGCGTGCTGACTCCGGTGGAGCAGCAGGTTGTGGCTTTGACCGTGAGCACCGCAAATAGCTGCACCTATTGTGTCGGGGCACATTCGATGGTCGCACAGATGGTTCAGATGCCGTAGCAGATCCTGGCAGAATTGCGGGATCAGCGAGCGCTCTCCGAGGTAAAGCTGAACGCCCTCCGTGGGCTGGTATTATCTGTCTTATACGGTGGCGGGCGGGTGTCGGAGCAAGATCTGGAGCAGTGTACGGCAGCGGGGTTTACCCAACGCCATGTGTTAGATGCACTCACTATTGTCGCGCTCAAGACGTTGAGTAACGCCGTGAATCACATTGCTCACACCCCGCTTGATCCACAATTTTCGCAGCAGGCGTGGAGATCAGAATCCGCCGTTTGACGGCATGTCTCCGCCCGAGATGCAGGCGATGGAGAAAGTCACGCACATGGAGCAGGTTAAGAGATAGCCTCTAGCGACGGCTCCTTCCGAAATCCGGCAGCAGGTTGCCGTGTTTCAGGAGGCGGCGCATGAGCTGGGGTTCAGTGGTCCAGCCATCTCTGACGGTCGCGCCTCGACGGTTTTCCGAAGACCAGCCAATAGATCATCCCGTTCACCAGCACGACCACTGTCCCCAGCAGCACCTGCACGTTGCCTGTGAGTCCTGCGGGATAGAGCAGGGGAAGGAGGTAGTGGCCAATGAAGTCGGAGTTGTAGGCCGACTCTCCGGCCATGGTCAGCAGGGTGTTTTCAATCGGTGTGAGCGGGCAGATCCAGCCAGTATATTCAATCATGGCTCCCCAGATCGCCGCCGGCAGGTGCAGCCAGGCCAGGCGCGGCCATTTCAACAGCAGAAGTCCGCCTGTCATCACGAATAGCACAAAGGCCAGGTGGAGTAGCAGCACGAGATCCGCGCCGATTCGATACCACATGGTGAGATTTCCTGGGGAACCCGGGAGGCGAGCGCCACCCGAAACGATCCCTCAGAACAAGCGGGGCGGGGCCTCCTCACCAGCCGGAGCAGGATAGACAATCCGGTCGCCCTCGACCCTGGCGAAGGTCGTCAGCTCGTGCCGCTTGATCTGGCCATGTCCCAGGATGTGGACGACCTGCCAACCGTGAATCACGAGGGCATCGGCCACCAACGTCCGATGGCAGCGCCAGGGAACCGCTTCGGCGCACATGATGGCCGTTGGCGAAGCGGCGGCATCGGTTATGAGTGTGCGCAGGGCATGCTGAAAAGCCTCCGTGCCCATATAATCCGCGTAGCCGCGAAAGCCGGCATTGTTCCAGCCGCGGTTCGGGGAGTCCGGGCGGGCCGTTCGTCGGCCGCCCAATTCCACCGACTGGTGGTATTCCAATCCTGCATCGGTCAGCGTGTTGTTCAGTGCGTCCGAGTGGAAGTGGGGGTAGCGCCGCGAACCGGCATAACGGCGGATATCGATCAGGCGGCGGATGGCATGTTCTTGGAGCAGCGCCAGGAACTCGTCGCTCGAACGGGTCGAGTGGCCGATAGTCCAGAGTGTGACGCGGCCGGCAGCGTGGTCATCCATCGCACAGAACCGATGGGTCGTACCCATAGGCCATCTCGGTGTAGGGGAGGGGCAACTGCGCGGTGGGTAAGGTCACGGCGGCCTGCGCCCAGGCCATCAGGTGCTCCGAGTCTTCGAGAATATCGGTGGGCACCTCGTAATACTGCGAGAGTGTTTGTTTAGCGCTGGGGCGAAACGGCTGCATGCCTCGTGAGGCATAGGTCGGTTGTGTCAGCGTATTTGTTTTGAAAAACAGCCGGCCCTTATGAATGATGCCGAAGAAGGTGGCCTGCTGGTAGAGGCCATACCCGCCGAACATGGCTTTGCTCGTGAGATCGGGCATCTCATTCAGTTGATCCAAGACGAAGTCCTTGAAGCTGTCGTGGCGCATGTGTCGGGCGTACGATCGGTGATCACACGGCGTGAGCGCCGGCTCACGATGGGCTCGTGACAGCATGCACTTTGCACCGACAGCCGAATAATTTCAATGTCTAGCGACGTAGATGTGGATTGAGGAGGTCACCTGGGGGATTTAATGTGCGGGCGGCTGAAGGTACCTGTTGCCGCCCGCGGGAGATTACTGTGGCTTACGCGCGCTCACGATCCTTACCGCAATCGGTAACGAGACCCCTTGAGGCCGGCGATATTCATTCACGGCCTTGATGATGCCTCGCTCCGCCGCGGCCTGTTGATCAGGCGTCAATTTCGCGAACAGGTTTTGAATCGGGGCGGCGATGTCCATCAATCCGCGAAAGAATTCCTCCGCCGTGGCATAGGTCACCTCGGCCGTAAACTCTTCGTCGTCCAATGGTCTGAGGCCGGCCCGTTCGAACATGCCGGCTAGGTCGCCAGGCTTTGCAAGCCGGAAGATGCCGGGCGCCTCGGGGTCGGGCGGCGGCAGAGGCGTAATGGTCTTGATCACATCCAACGGAATGCGAATGAACGGATTCTTCTCCGGTGCAGACCAGACGGCGGCCGCGACATAGCCTCCCGGTTTCAACACGCGGGCGATTTCCGCGGCGGCCTTGGGAATTTCCGGCAGGAACATCAAGCAGAATCGGCTGATCACCGAGTCGATCGAGGCAGTCTCAAAGGGCAGTGACGTCACATCCCCGGTACGAAACGTCACGTGCTGGAAGCCGAGAGAATTGGCTTTGCGCGTTGCCACGGCCAGCATGGATTCGGCGAGGTCGATCCCGACCACGGTGCCCTCCGATCCCACGATCTCGCCGGCCAGGAGGGCCGGATAGCCGGTGCCCGACCCAAGATCCAGCACGCGAAGGCCCGGCCGCACCCGTGCGTCGGCCACCAGCCGGTGGTTGAGGAAGGCCATGGTGCGGTTGAAAAACTGATCCCATTTATCCCATCCGGCGGCAACGCGATTCCAGTCCTGACGTTGAGCCTCGATCACAGCCTCTGGTGTTTGTGACGGCATCGGAAGGACTCCTTGTTAAAGAGAGTGGAAACGCACATTACTTCACACGCTCAAAGGTAAACACTTTCGGCACGTCCTTGCCGGCCTTGCTTAAGGTCCAGGTTTGGACGAAGTGGTCATGGTCTTTGACCTCGATCGCCAATTGGCGCATGTGTACATCGGTCGGGTTTTTCAGATTCGTGGCATCCACGAAGGCAAAGGTGATGGTCTTCTCTCCCTCTTTGACTGCAGCGGCGCGCATGCGCGGCTGGTTATTGAGGGAGCAATAATGTGTCAACATCAGCTGGTCGCCGTCGCTGTAGTATATGGTTGTCATGGGTGGGCTGTCCGGCGGTGTGAGTGTTTCGGTCAGGCTGGTGCCGCCTGAACTGAGGACAAAGGAGATTTTGTGTCCCTTGCCTTCGGCGTCGGCGCCTTTCCATTCTCCGACGAGAAACTTTAAGGGAGTGAGGCTTGTATCGGGAGCCGTATCAGTAGCTTGTGCGGAGAGCGAGGTGAAGAGCAGGACTAGCGTCACGAGAATGCGAAGACTTCCATGCGGCATGCAACCCCCTCATCAAGGAAGACGATGAACGAATGAATTTCAGTCAAGCATGTCTCTATGGTGTAGATCAAGACTTTTTCCGCCGCTGTCGCAGAACCGGACAACATGAGCGCCAGAAGTGAGTCGGAAATACACGTATAATAATTGGGACTGAGGGGGAGAGATGGAGGCCCATTCGGGCGAGAATGTCTGGGGGAGCAGGAACATCCGCGCTGAATTTTGCAGTACAGCCCAAACGGTTTTTCTGGGGTATGCACGTTGGGCCGGATCGTCGAGGGGCAGCAGGGGGAGCACGAAAGACTGCTCTCTGCCATTCGACCGGCCTAGGCCGAATTGCGCCGGCCTATCGATTTCGAAGGCGAGTCACCCGCGGCCTGTAATGATTCCCACCTTGCTCCGTCTGTAGTGGTGAACGGCAGCGTTTATCACTCACAAGGAGGACTCTCATGAGCCACCATCCATCGGCAACCGCAGCCATGGCGCGTCACGTCGACCCAGAGCACCACCACCCTGTGGGCCACGAAGCGCACCATGGCCATCATCAGCAGCATCAGCATAATCAGCATCATGAGGACGCACACAAGGCAACCTCACTCGATCGAACGGCGATCCTGGCGACCCTGCATTGCCTGACCGGTTGCACCATCGGCGAAGTGCTCGGCATGGCCATCGGTACGGCGTTGGGGTGGAGTAATTGGCCGACGGTTGGACTCGCCGTTGTGCTGGCCTTTTTCTTCGGGTATGCCATGACGTTGTATCCGTTACGGCGGGCGGGTATGGCGTGGGGAACGGCGCTGGGGTTGGCCTTGGCGTCCGATACCCTCTCCATGGCGACCACGGCATTGGTAGATAATGCGATCATGGTGATGGTTCCCGGTGCGATGGATGCCGGTCTGTCCGATCCGCTGTTCTGGGGGAGTCTGGCCCTGTCCCTGATCCTGGCCGGGGTGGCGGCATTTCCCGTCAACCGCTGGTTGATCGCACGAGGCAAGGGGCATGCGCTGGTGCATGGGCACCATTGCCACTGAGACGGTTCGGCCGCCATTGTCGATCCGCTGCCGCGATCTGCCTGGCTGCTGATGAGGGGCAGCCAGGCAGACTCGTCTCGTGACGGAGCTGGCATAGTGAAGAGTCCTGGCTAGGGGGTTGATCAAGGTGATTGTGGAGCGATTCAGTATGACGATCGGCAAATATATGTACATGCTGGCGTTGGTGACCTTGGCCACGCTCGCCTTCGCGCTGGCGGGGTGCAGTCAGTTCGAGCCGCGCGACAAGCGCTTCTATTACCGCGCGTTGTGGAATTTTTCGATGCGGGAAGATCTGGCCGAACTCGACAGTGAGTTCAACGGCGTGGACTTCGGCCATTCCAATCTCTATGAGAATTTGTTGCTGACGGGGGGGCAGGACGTGCCGGCTATTGAGGAGCGGGCCCGCAAACAGACGCTCGCGTTCATCGCGACCAACCCCCGGCTGAATCCGAATGAGGAGGCGATCGCCCCGACGTATATGAAGCTGGCCTGGCGCGCGCAGAATACGTTCGACGAAGCGCATGCCCTGCACCGGGCCACCTACGACATTGTGGTGTCGGATGAGCCGGACAAGGATCAGGCCGTCCGCAATGTGTTGGCCTACTATAAGGACAGCGCGTACGCGATTACGTCCCAGCGATTGGATCATCATCGGCTGGATCAGTTTCCCTATTCCAAGGCGTTCAGGACACGCTTCCCGCTGTTCAACGCGACGATTTGGGCGTACCACTATCTGCAGGTGGCCGTGTACGA
>JACOEF010000346.1 GCA_024998705.1 Nitrospira sp. | reverse complement strand
TTTTTTGGGGATTTCAAAGTTATGTAATGATTGCCATCGTCTGTTCGAGTTTCGTTCCTGTCTTGTTTCGCTACCAAGAACATACCGTCATGATCCTCATTGCGCTCTGCCTGGGCATGTGCGCGCTGGAAAAGAAAAGCCCATGGATCAGAAATCCACTGGATCTACCGCTGTGGCTCTTCATGATCTGGGTGCTCTGTACGGTTCCGTTCGCCACCGACCCTGCCTATAGTTTTGCCGAGTGGAAAAAGTTCGTGGCGCAAGCCGGTGTGTTTTATTGGTCGTTGCTCGTGCTGGACCGCTGCCGACAGGAGCGCCTGCCCCAGCAGATCCTCTGGGCCCTGGTGGTGGGCGGTACGGCGTTAGCCGTCTATGCCCTCATGGCGTTTGTTCAAGACGGAGGGACGTGGAGAGATCGCTTTATACGGGCTCATGGATATGGAACCGATTACAACTGGCTGAGTACTCATATGGTCATCGTGCTTCCGGTCGCCGGCAGTTTGCTGGCCATCGGGTGCTTCCCGCGGGCTCGTGCCGTGCCGTCGGTGGCGCTTGTTCTGACAGGGGCGGCACAGGTTTTTTCGTATACCCGTGGGGGGTGGCTCGGCCATGTCGCCCAGGGCGTGATGCTCGCAGTGCTGATCGGAGGACGGCGCCTGGCCTTGGGCGCGTTGGGGTTCCTGGCCATAGCCGGCGTAGGGCTGGTGGTTGCCTCACACTCTGGATTCCAGACGGATACCGTCGCCGCGACGACCGTAGATACCAGATTGGCTGTCTGGACCATTGGCTTGAGGGAAGTGGTCACGCATCCGATTGTCGGGATTGGGTATGGAAATAATTCCTTTATCAAGAAGTTTCCAGAATATTCCGTCGAGCGGCAAGCTCGGCTTCCTGAGCAGGAACGGATCATTCCGTCGATGCACAGCACCTTTCTTATGGTGGCGCTAGGCAGCGGCCTTCCCGCGTTATTCTTCTTTGTCTGGATCTTCGCGGCGCTCCTGCGCCGACTCGTGGCACTTCCTTGGCAGGCTGCGTGGAATGTTGGGGGCGCGGTGCTGGCTACGGGGATCGGCCTGGCTGTCATCGGCTTTGCGGTGCGCAATCTCTTCGACTATATGTTTATGGGTAGCCTGGCGCATCTCTTCTGGTTGTTGGCGGCGGTTGGGATCACCGTGACGGGGCCGGGCTGGCGGATGGCGCGTCGCGAGTCAACCTCCGGCGATGTCGCGTCGCTCGGCAGGGTCTCATAGATCTATCGGCCATGGGTTGTCGCCAGCTACAATGCGCGGGTGTGGTGTTGATGCACCGGCCTCCCATGGGGAGGGGGCGAATGGGAGTGCTCAGAGAATGAATGCCTTGATCACTGGTATTACAGGGCAGGATGGGTCGTACCTGACTGAATTTCTTTTGGCCAAGGGCTACGATGTGTACGGAATCATTCGCCGCTCGAGTTCTTTTAATACGGCGCGGATCGACGGCATTTATCAGGATCCGCATACCTCCGGGGCCAAGCTGCATCTGGTCTATGGAGATCTGAATGACGCCAGTTCGCTGAACAAAATCATACGAACGGTTCAGCCCGCCGAAATTTATAATCTCGGGGCACAGAGTCATGTCCGAGTCAGTTTCGATATTCCTGAATACACTGCTGAAATCACGGGCCTGGGCACGGTTCGATTGCTCGAGGCGATTCGTGAGTCGGGGCTGCGTCCCAAGTTTTATCAGGCCTCATCGAGTGAAATGTTCGGCAAAGTACTGGAAGTCCCGCAACGGGAAACCACGCCGTTTTACCCCCGGAGTCCGTACGGTGCGGCGAAGGTCTATGCTCACTGGATTACGGTCAATTATCGTGAAGCGTATGGTCTCTTCGCCTGTAACGGTATCCTCTTCAATCACGAATCGCCGCGCCGTGGTGAAACGTTCGTCACACGCAAGATCACAAAGGCCGCGGCGCGGATCAAACTGGGCCTCCAGCAGGAGTTGTTCCTGGGCAATCTGGACGCAAAGCGGGATTGGGGCTATGCCGGGGACTATGTCGAAGCGATGTGGCTCATGCGCCAGCAGGAGCAGCCCGATGATTACGTCGTGGCGACCGGTGAAACCCACACGGTCCGCGAGTTTCTCGATGTGGCCTTCGGCCATCTGGGGTTAGACTGGCAGCGCTATGTGAAGATCGATCCGCGGTATTACCGCCCGACTGAGGTCGATCTTCTGATCGGCGATCCGGCGAAGGCCCAGCAGCGACTTGGCTGGAAACCGACGGTGGATTTTCATCGACTGGCCATCATGATGGTGGATGCGGATGTGGAAGTCGAACGGCTGAAATGGCATGGGACCGCATCGAGGGGGGAGAGGTGATCGACGCACATGCACGCATTTATGTCGCCGGGCATCGGGGGATGGTGGGATCGGCGATCGTGCGGGCCCTCACGGCTCGTGGATATGACAACCTGCTCCTCCGGAGCAGCAAAGAAGTGGATTTGCGCGACAACCGGCGTGTTGCCGAATTTTTTGCGGAAACGAAGCCGGAATACGTGTATCTCGCTGCGGCAAAGGTGGGGGGCATTCTGGCGAACAGCACATTTCCTGCCGAATTCATCTATGACAATCTGGCAATTCAGAGCAATGTCATTCATCACGCCTATCTTCAGGGCGTGAAGAAATTACTGTTCCTGGGGTCATCCTGCATTTACCCGAGAGATTCTCCTCAACCGATGAAGGAGGAGTACCTCCTGACCGGTCCGTTGGAGCCGACCAACGAGTGGTATGCGGTGGCCAAGATCGCCGGCATCAAGATGTGCCAGGCGTATCGTCGGCAATATGGATGCAATTTCATTGCGGCAATGCCCACGAACCTGTATGGTCCGAACGACAACTTTGACCTGCAGAACTCCCATGTGCTCGCGGCATTGCTGCGGCGCTTCCATGAGGCGCGTGAGCAGGGGAAGGAACCAATCCTGTGGGGGAGCGGAACTCCGTTGCGCGAGTTTCTGCATGCGGACGACTGCGCCGAGGCCTGCCTGTTTCT
>JACOEF010000862.1 GCA_024998705.1 Nitrospira sp. | reverse complement strand
GCGGGCCTGTCGCCTCTCCCAGCACGAGATTTGGCCCAGCACATCGGTAAGGAAGTCACGCTCCTGGGATGGATGGTGACGGAGAAAGTGGTGTCCACAAAGAAAGGTGACCCGATGGAATTTATCACCTTCGAGGATCAGACCAGCCTCTATGACGCAACTCTCTTCCCAGACACCTACCGACAATACTGCCACCTCCTCGCCTCAAGTCAGGCCTACCTCGTCACAGGCGTGGTCGAAGAACACTTTGCGACCGTGACGGTTACGGTTACCCAATTGCGTCCCTTATCCGCGTCCAACACGGAAGAGACTATGTTACTTGAGGAAGACGGATGAGATCCGTACACTGAGGGACATGCCACTTTCTCCCCTCATTCGCTTTGGAACCTCCACTTGGACCTATGAGGGCTGGCAGGGACAAATCTATACACGGAAGTACACCAAGACATCCTTTACCCGTGAATGCCTGGAAGAATTTTGCCAGAACCTCTACAGAGGCCAGCCGCTCTTCCGCACGGTAGGTAATGATGCAACTTTTTATCGCCCCCCGTCCGCAAACCAGCTCACTCGGTATTTGACGCAAATTCCAGAAGCTTTTCAGATTTGCTTCAAAGTGTGGGAAGAACTCACGATTCCCACCTATGCGAAACATGCTCGCTATGGCTCGCGCGCAGGGCAGGTGAACCCCAACTTTCTCAATGCCGATGCCTTCACCAAACTCGTACTGCAGCCCTATCGAGACGCGCAGTTCGGGCCAAACACAGGGCCGTTCCTCTTCGAGTTCCAACGCCACGGGATGCCGGCGGAAGAGTTCATCGGGAAACTTGATGACTTCTTCGACAGCGTCTCAGCGGAATTCCGCTATGCCGTGGAGATACGGAATGCTGGC
>JACOEF010000861.1 GCA_024998705.1 Nitrospira sp. | reverse complement strand
GGACCAACCCCCACGGTGAATTTGTGTTTCGTGCCACCGGTACCAGTTCCTGTACGGCCTGTCATGAATTCGGCGCGAGGGTCGCGATCAGGCCGATGCTCAGGGATGAGCCCATCGTGCGGCGATTGTATGAGCAGGGGCATGGGGCGCATCGGCCTGGTCGCATCGCCGAGTGTCTGGCCTGTCACGGCGGCGGGTAGCTGGATTGAGGAGGGTCAAGCCGATGCAGTTAAATCTCGAACAAGCGTTTCCCACCGAGCAAGCGCTGCGTGACATGATCGTAAGACGTAAAATCTGTTTCGACCACGACCCGTTCTACGTGAAAACCGGTGCGGGCACTGTGGTCCAGATCGGGTTCCAGTTGAACCTCTACGCGGCGTTTCACGATCCCACCCAGTTGCCGCTCAATGATGATGCCGAGCATCGCGACATTCTTGGCGACCTGCAACGGCTCTGCCGGGTCTTTTTCCAGACGCTGGATCTCCTCAAACCCTGCGAGCATCCACAGCCGCCCGCGCATCGCATCGTCTTTTCCCCGGAACGAAAGAATCGCGCCGAGGTCTGTCTCCAGATCCCGATCTTCGACCTGGCGCACTATGCCGATCGCTCCGCCGGTCAGGTGCGGGAACTCCTGACGACGGCGGAATGTTTGTTGACGCATGTCGGCGCAAGACGGCGGGTGTGGGATGAAGAGGGACGCAAGGCGGAGTCTTCCACCGGTGATTGCGAATCCGGTGCGGGTGCAAACAGAGGCTAGCCCGCATTATTCATGACGGTTCGTCGCGAAAGTGCGGAGTCGCACAGCGAGACGGGCGCGCGGAGTCG
>JACOEF010000576.1 GCA_024998705.1 Nitrospira sp. | reverse complement strand
GGTGCGGGATGGTCAGGTGCATGTGGCCATGACGATGACGACGCCCGCCTGTCCGATGGAAGAATTGTTGATGGAGATGGTGCATTCGGCAATTTTGCGCGAGTTGCCGGAGGCCCGCTCGGTGGACGTGGATCTCGTATGGGATCCTGTCTGGAAGCCGGAGATGATGAGTCCGGAGGCCAAGGCGCAGCTGGGCCGGACGTAGGAATGATCAGGCGCATGTGGCGGCTGGAAGAGTGTGCGTGGCTGAAAGTGCCTGAAAGGTGTTTCGATCGTGAGCGAGGACCAAGCAAGGCAGGTGCGCGAGTTGGTGGAGTCGGTGTACCGCTCGGACTCCCGCCAGGTGCTTGCCACCTTGATTCGTCTGCTCGGGGACTTCGATACGGCTGAAGAGGCCCTACACGATGCCTTTGCCGTGGCCGTGGAGCAGTGGGCGCGGGAAGGGGTGCCCGCCAATCCGAGGGCCTGGCTTGTCTCCACCGGCCGCTTCAAGGCCATCGACGGCCTGCGACGGCGCGCCCGCTTCGACGCGTCTCTGACGGAACTCGCCAGACACCTGGAACTCAGCACGAGCGACCCCGAAGACTGGAACGACGAAGCGGTCGAGGATGACCGGCTACGGCTGGTGTTTACCTGCTGCCATCCGGCCTTGTCGCTAGAAACGCAAGTGGCGATGACGTTGCGCGAAGTCTGCGGTCTCACGACCGATGAGATCGCCTGCGCATTTCTCACCAAGCCCACCACCATTGCGCAACGTATCGTGCGGGCCAAGGGGAAGATTCGTGATGCCCGCATTCCGTATGAGGTGCCCTCGGCAGCCGACTTGCCTGACCGGCTGGATGCCGTGTTGCGAGTCGTGTACCTCGTCTTTAATGAAGGGTACAGCGCCTCGTCAGGGGACTCGCTCACGCGGCACGATCTGTCCGGGGAGGCGATTCGACTAGGGCGACTATTGATCGGGTTGCTGCCGGATCCCGAAGCCCTGGGCCTCCTCGCGGTGATGCTGCTGCATGACTCGCGTCGCGCCGCGCGCACCTCGCCGACCGGCGATCTGATTCTGCTGGAACAGCAGGACCGCTCGCTGTGGAATCAGGAGCAGATGCTCGAGGGAACCGCGCTGGTGGAGCGGGCGCTCGCGTCGCGTCAGGTCGGTCCCTATACCATTCAGGCCGCGATTGCCGCCGTGCATGCCGAAGCCTCCGATGCCGCGTCGACCGATTGGGCTCAGATCGTTGCTCTCTATGATTTGTTGGTGCAGGCTGAGCCGTCAGCCGTGGTCGAGCTGAATCGGGCGGTGGCTGTGGCAATGCGCGACGGTCCGGCAGCGGGGTTGGCCTTGGTCGATGCGATTCTCTCCCGAGGCGAACTCGTGAACTATCACCTGGCGCATGCCGTTCGAGCCGACCTCTGCCGGCGACTGGGGCGAACCGCAGAAGCCCGCGCCTCTTATGAGAAGGCTTTGAGCCTCACGCAGCAGGAACCGGAGCGGAGGTTTCTGCTGGGACGGTTGGCTGAATTAAGGTAAGCCGTCCTGTGCAGCGCTAGAAATTACCGCGGCTAAGCGGGGATGTCCGGGTTGCCGCTCGTATCAGGATTTCCGTCGATGGATAATGATGGAATTCCCATCCGGGTCGGAGACGATCGCCATGTGACAGACGGGTGTCTCCAGCGGTTCAAGCCGGAACGAACACTTGTGCTCCTTGAGGCGTGCAATGGCCGCGGTGAAATCTTCCACTTCGAGACCGACCGACCCGCCGCCTGGGGACGGCTTCCAATCCGGTGCGCCGTTCCCGAT
>JACOEF010000575.1 GCA_024998705.1 Nitrospira sp. | reverse complement strand
GTGAATCGGGATTTTGCGTTGGCTACGAATTGTGATTCACCGTGTGTGGAGGTGGATCATGGGCAAAGCCTGTTCGGCTGATCTTCGCGAGCGTCTTGTGCTGGAGATCGAGGAGGGTGAGTCCCGGCGAGGGGCGGCGGAGCGTTTTGGCGTTGCGCCCTCGACAGCGGTTCGGGTTTACGCTGCGTATTTGCAAACCGGCTCGATTGAGCCGAAGAAGCAGGGTCGGCCGCGGGGCGGCGGCAAGCTTGGCCCGAACAGGGACTTCATCATCGACCAGGTGAAACGGACGCCGGACATTACCATGCCGGAGATCGCTGCGCGTCTTGAAGCCGAGCGCGGCGTCAGGGCTGATCCCTCCAATATCTCCAAGCTGCTGTGCGCTGCTGGCTATACATATAAAAAAAGCGCTTCTGGCGTCGGAACAAGAGCGCGCCGACGTTAGGCAGGCGCGTCAGGACTGGCGCGAGCGACGCCAGCCGGCCATGCGGGCGGAACCGGCGCGCCTCATCTTCGTCGACGAGACGTCGGTGAAAACCAACATGTGCCGCCTGCGCGGTCGGGCCCGGCGCGGAGAAAGGCTCAAGGGGCAGGCTCCATTCGGAAAATGGGAGACCCAGACCTTCATTGCCGGCCTCAGGTGCAACCAGCTTATCGCCCCCTTCCTGGTCGAGGGCGCCATGGATGGCGAGGCCTTCGACGTCTACATCGAAACCCAGCTGGCTCCGCAGTTGAACAACGGCGATGTCGTCATCCTCGACAATCTCAATGTCCACAAAAGCCCCAGAGCCGCAGCAGCCCTCGCCGCCCGAGGCGCGTGGTTCCTCTTCCTTCCCAAATACTCGCCTGACCTCAACCCCATCGAGATGGCCTTCGCCAAGCTCAAGGCCCATCTGCGCAAGGCCGCAGCGCGCACCATCGACGCCCTCTGGCGCG
>JACOEF010000860.1 GCA_024998705.1 Nitrospira sp. | reverse complement strand
TGGCGTTGTCAGGGCACAGGCTCCAACGGCCCTGTTCGCCCGGCATCGCCGGTTCGGAGGTCCGCTCACCGTTTGCATCCTGGTGAATCGGCTCCAACCATGGCGCACCACTGTGGTTCGCCGAGAACGGCCCACGCTTGCCGAAGTGCGGCTTAAACAACGGCCAGGCCATTTTTCCTGTCGTCGGATCGAACAGGATCGCCGGTCTGGTGCTGTCATCCCACTTCGCAGCCCACTGATATTTGGGATTCGGAGCAGTGCTCTCCCGCTCACCACGGGCAATGTTGCCATCCCACTTCCAGTCCCACACCGTCGAATCGTAGGCCATGATCTGGCCCTTCTCATCGTTGGTGTGGCTCGGTTGACCCTGGGCCGGGACGAACATCTCGACCCAATCCTTGATGTTCACGATCACAGGATCGGACTTCCAGTTCGTCTTCTGGCTCTTATCGACGATCTTGAAGGTCTTGCCGAACCAGTCGACGATCGAGCCGATCAACTTATCCGACGAGACACCCTGCTTCATACGCCCCTGACGATCCGGCAACTCACGCATATCCGGCATCGTGTCGGTGTGGGCATTGCCGACCTGCAACGTATTGTAGAACCGGCCGTACCCCCACATGCCCGCGACATAGTGATGCGCCACGTGGCAGTGATAGAGGAATTCACCGGCCAGATGCTGACAGCCACCGCCGCCGCATTCCGGTTCCAAGTCGAGCGCTTCGGACGGACCGACGACTTCGACGTCGACACGATCCGACTTGGTGCGAACGACCGGATACTTCACCGGGCCATCCTGACCCATGGCCCACAGGTTATTGGGCTCAGTGCCCGGGCTGCGCTGCCAGCGGATCGTTCCGCTGTGCGGATGGTGGGAGTGGAACACTTCAGATCCACCATGCACCAGACGCCACTTGACCGGATCACCGAGGTAGCCGCGGGCCACCGTGGTGGGTGGGTCACCGAAGGTGTAGGCGCTGTACGCCAGCGACTCATCTTCGAAGCCGAAATATTCATGCTGTAAGTGCATCTGGTCGATGCCGAACGGCTCGCTGCGATAGTTGATCGCGCGGCCACCCGGACGGTAGGCATCAGTCAACGGATCGCGCTGCGGCAAGAAGTCACCCTTCTTGTTCA
>JACOEF010000212.1 GCA_024998705.1 Nitrospira sp. | reverse complement strand
TCGGCCAACCGCGCCGCCAGCACCCGTTCGTTGCCTTCACGGATCAGCTGCATGTTCGACAATTTCATGTTCGTGACGGCGAGGAAGTTCGGCAGCAGCCCGCCCTTCTGGTCGACCAGAGAGAAATACCCCTGATGCTCCTTCATGGAGGTCATGAGGATCTCTTTCGGCAGCGAGAGATAGTGAGGCTTGAAGGAACCCAGAATCGTCAGCGGAGATTCCACCATATACACAGCCTGCTCAAGCAAATCATCGTCCTGGTGCAGATGGCCGCGAGCCGACTTGGCGAGCGAGGCGAGCTGGTCGAGGATCATGGCACGCCGACGCTCCTGATCCACGATCACCCCGTGCCGTTCGGTCTCTTTCAGATAGTGCGCAATCGACGTCACCGTGAAGCCCTTCGGGCTGGACACCTTGGCACCCAGGACCCGATGGCCGTGACTCAGATTGCCGGCCTTGATCGTGGCAAAGTGAATCGGCAGCACCTTCCCGCCGCACAAGGCCACCAACCAGCGCACCGGTCTGGCGAAACGCACCCCGGTCTGGTTCCAATGCATGGCTTTCGGAAACGACAGTTTACCCAGCAGCTGCGGCAAGGCTTGTAGCAGGACCGCCGCCACCGGCTGCCCCTTTTCCTGCTTCACCGCAAAGAGATACTCGCCCTTGGGCGTCTGCCGCACTTGTAAGTCTTCAACCGGAATACCCTGCCCCGCGGCAAAACCAACGGCCGCTCTCGTGGGCTGCCCATTCTGATCAAACGCCACCGACTTGGAGGGCCCCATCGCTTCTTTGACCGCCGACGCCTGTTGCCGGGCCAGGCCTTCGATCAACAGCACCAGCCGCCGCGGAGTGCCCATCGTACGGACGGTACCATAGGTGAGTCGCAAGTCTTTCAACAGGGTCTCAGCCGATTGCTGCAGCGCACGCATGGCCGGGGCGACGAACTGATAGGGCAACTCTTCCGTTCCGATTTCCAACAGGAATTCGGTCGTCGCCGGAGCCTTGGAGGCTTTGGCAACCTTGGAGCGTGAGGCAGTTTTGGTCATGGTCTTTTTCGTCGGCATCGTCAGGTACTGCCTGCGGATTACTTGGTTGGAACGGGTGAATGGGCGCCGGCGCGCGTGCCGGTCCGGGCCGATTGTTTGATCAAGGGATGTCCCATCGCTTCGCGATCGGCCAGGTACGATTCCGCGCAACGGCGGGCCAGCGCCCGCACACGAGCGATATAGGAGGTCCGTTCGGTGACGCTGATCGCGCCTCGCGCGTCGAGCAAATTGAACATGTGCGATGTCTTGATGCAGTAGTCATAGGCCGGCAGCGTCAGTTTCTTGTCCAGCAACCGCTGGCACTCGCCTTCGAACGCCTGGAAGGTGGCCATGAGCATGGGCACCTCTCCCTCCTCGAAGTTGTACCGCGAGAACTCGACCTCGCTGCGATGATGCACATCCCCGTAGCTCACACCGGCGGTCCACTGAAGGTCATAGACGTTATCCACCTGCTGCAGATACATCGCAATACGTTCGGTGCCATAGGTGATTTCGCCGGTAATCGGATTGAGCGGAATCCCGCCGATCTCCTGGAAGTACGTAAACTGCGTAATCTCCATGCCGTCGAGCCGGACTTCCCATCCCAACCCCCAGGCGCCGAGCGTGGGGGACTCCCAGTCGTCCTGCACAAACCGGATGTCGTGTTTTTTGGGATCGATGCCCAGCTGTTTCAAACTCTCCAGATAGAGCCCCTGGATATTGTCGGGGGCCGGCTTCAAGACCACCTGATACTGGTAGTAATGCTGCATACGGTTGGGATTTTCGCCGTATCGACCGTCGGTCGGCCGGCGGCAGGCTTGCGGATAGGCGGCACGCCAAGGCTCCGGACCGAGCGAACGGAGAAACGTGGCGGGATGGAATGTGCCCGCGCCCATTTCCAAATCATAGGGTTGGTGGATGACACACCCGCGGTCGGCCCAAAAACGATGCAGGGTCAAAATGAGGTCTTGGAAATTCACCGGGTATCCAGATCTAGCAGCAGGCTGCTGGTGGTGGCTGATGAAAATCAGGCTGAAGCTAGCAAGAACGGTTACAGGGTGTCAAGAAACAGAACCTCCGATTTCAATGGGTTGCATATGCGATACTGCGTCAAGGTCCGCACGGTCCGATTCTGTAGCTTCCGCCACAAGGCACTTAATTCACGAGGACCAAATGGCGTCGGGAATCATTTAGGGGCAGGCTTTTTCTGACGCCCAGGTGAATGCACTGATGCCTGCACACTCCTTTCCGTATACGAAATGCAAAGAATGCGGAGCGAAGGACGCGGACTATCAATGAAAGTATTTGTTCCAGCCTACCTCATGGTCAATCGAACCGCTGGCTCGCTCGCCGAGATCGATCACCGGGGACGATGGGTAAAGGGATTTGAATCTGTTTGGTGCTGAGGTATACTGACTTATGTCGTTCAACCTCCCGCTTAAAGCCATGAGCCTTCAAGAGAAGCTTGCTGCGATGGAGTCTCTATGGGAAGACCTCGCCCGTACCCCAGAGGCTATTGAGTCTCCTGCCTGGCACAAGGACATCCTCGATGAACGCCGCCAGCGGCTCGCCGAGGGGCAATCTCGATTCATTGATTGGGAGACCGCCAAAGCGGACATCCGAAACAAGCTCTCGTGAGAATCGAGCTTCTGGACGAAGCCCAGGATGATTTGATCCAGGGTTTCCACTTTTATGAAGGCCGGGAAGCCGGTCTTAGGACCTACTTCCTAGACTGCTTGTTCTCAGACATTGATTCCCTTCTCGTTTACGCCGGAATTCATCAAGTCATCTACGGTCATCGCCGTTGCCTCTCCAAGCGCTTCCCCTTTGCAATCTATTACAGTGTGGAGGGAAATACCGTGGTTCGTGTGCATGCCGTATTGGATTGCCGCAGGAATCCGTTATGGATCAGGAATCGGTTGAAGGGAGATGGTTAACCAGTCGTTCCAGCCGACCCCCTGAAGCGGCGGCTGAGCTGCGTCGTTGGGACTGATGAAGAAAGCCGCTCTCAGCTCACTGACATGTCTACGCGATTCACGGTAGCCCGATTCCACGCCAACTCCGCGCTCTCCACCTCGGCAAGATCCTGGTTCAACTGATCGGTCAGTGTAGGGCAGGCTTCGACCGGGCGCCGCAGAAGATTCACCAAAGTATTCTTGGCTCGCTCCAAATCGCCTTGTGCTGCGACGACTTGCTGCTATTCATCGACCTGTTCATCCTGGACTAAATTGGCGAGGCGGAGAGACTTCGCCACAAGGAGCTTGAATCAGGATAACCGCAGGGTTTATTCTGCCAAATCTTGAGCAACTCACTATACAACCACCTAGGCCATGAAGTTCTCCAAGAAAAGTGAATATGGCCTCCGGGCACTGCTCGAACTCTGCGAGACGTATGGCGGTCGCGTCCTCCAGCGTCATGAAATCGCAGAGCGGCAGAATATTCCGGTGGAATTCCTGGAGCAGATTCTCCTCGCGTTGAAACGCGCCGGCTTGCTGGCCAGCCGCCGGGGAGTCCGGGGCGGTTATTCCCTTATCAAATCGCCGGAAGAAATCACGCTGGGCCAAGTGATCCGAATTCTGGATGGCCCCCTGGCCCCGATCAGCTGCGTCAGCAAAACCGCCTACCAAAAGTGCGCGGACTGCCCCTACGCGGCAAAACCCTCCTGTCCGCTCCAACAGGCCATGGGAGAGGTGCGGGATGCCATTGCGAACATTCTCGACCATTACACATTAAGTCGATTCGCCCATTCGCAATAGACCGAAGGAGCCGGAACCTACTATGACTCGTCAGACGCGTACCATTCTAAGCCTTG
>JACOEF010000208.1 GCA_024998705.1 Nitrospira sp. | reverse complement strand
TACTCAATCAACCGGCAAGTGCAGAACGAAACCTGCCGCCAGTCGGCGGTAATTTTCACGATCGCCGATCCGCAGATCGTGCAGCCCAGCGCCCGGGGATCGCGTTTGATCGTCCAGCGGGGAATCGTGATGTGTTCGGCGTCGACCGGTTCCTGTTCCATGCAGACTCTATCGGTCCCGGGTTTTAAAATCTAAAGAGGCAATTTCTTCCGCCCCCCGTTTGCCCTTGATGCCATAGGCCTGCTCGCATATATAATAGGCCCGCATCGCTACTGCGCCGTCAATCACTTGCAACGGCGCGGGCCTATAAGGAGTATCGCCATGGCTGCACAAACATTATTCGAAAAAATCTGGAACGACCACGTGGTTCGGGCGGAACCAGACGGGACCACGTTGCTCTATATCGACCGCCATTTAGTCCATGAAGTGACCTCGCCGCAGGCGTTCGAGGGGTTGACCGTGGCAGGCCGGACCCCGCGCAGACCGGGTGCCGCGCTGGCCGTCCCCGACCATAACGTCCCGACGACCGATCGCCGCGTGGCCATCGCCGACCCGATCAGCGCCAAACAAATTCAGACGTTGGACGATAATTGCAAAACGTTCGGCATCACGATGTTCGGCATGAACGATATTCGGCAAGGCGTGGTCCATGTCATCGGCCCTGAGCAGGGGTTCACGCTGCCGGGCATGACGATCGTCTGCGGCGATTCACACACCTCGACCCATGGAGCCTTCGGGGCGCTGGCCTTCGGCATCGGCACCAGCGAAGTCGAACATGTGCTGGCCACGCAATGCCTGGTCCAGAAACGCCCCAAGACCATGGAAGTTCGCGTCGATGGGCACCTGTCCCCCCGCTGCTCCGCCAAGGATGTCATTCTGGCCATCATCGGAAAAATCGGCACGGCCGGTGGAACCGGGTACGTGATCGAGTACACCGGGTCGGCCATTCGCGCGCTCAGCATGGAAGGCCGTATGACGCTCTGCAACATGTCGATCGAGGGTGGAGCCCGCGCCGGCATGGTGGCACCGGACGAGACGACCTTTGCCTATATCAAAGGCCGTCCGATGGCTCCAAAGGGTGCCCTCTGGGATCAAGCCGTGACGGCCTGGCGACACCTCGTCACCGATCCCGACGCGAAGTATGACGCCGTTGTGGAGTTGCAGGCGGAAACGATCGCACCACAAGTTACCTGGGGCACCAGCCCGGGGATGGTCACCGGCGTGGACGGAAACGTCCCGGACCCTCGCACCATGGGGGACGACAAACTCCGCCAGGCGACGGAACGGGCCATCGAATACATGGCGTTGATGCCCGGGATGCCCATCCGCGACATCAAGATCGACAAGGTGTTCATCGGATCCTGTACCAATTCCAGGATTGAAGATCTCCGCCTGGCCGCTTCCTTCGCCAAGGGCAAAAAAGTCGCCAGTACCGTGCACGCCATGGTGGTCCCGGGATCGGGGCTGGTGAAGCAACAGGCGGAACAAGAAGGACTGGATCGTATCTTCAAGGAATCGGGATTCGAATGGCGGGAAGCGGGCTGCAGCATGTGCCTGGCGATGAACGCCGACGTCCTGCAACCGGGAGAACGATGCGCCTCCACCAGCAACTGGAACTTCGAAGGGCGCCAGGGAGCCGGCGGACGGACGCATCTGGTCTCGCCGGCGATGGCCGTGGCCGCCGCCGTCGAAGGACATTTTGTCGATATCCGTCATTGGTCGTAAGCCAGGGCACATTCCGGAACTGACACCGGCACGATAGAGTCGGCGTCCGTCAGCCCCGAAGCAGAAGAGGACACACGAGGACATATATGGACGCATTCACAACACTGACAGGCCTGGTCGCTCCGTTGGACCGGCTCAATGTCGACACCGATCAGATCATTCCAAAACAGTTTTTAAAGACCATCAAGCGAACCGGCCTGCGAGAAGGACTGTTTTACGACTGGCGGCGGCTGAAGGATGGCTCGCAGGATCCCGCCTTCTTCCTCAACCAGCCCCGCTATCACAACGCCACCATACTGCTGGCGCGGGACAACTTCGGCTGCGGATCATCACGCGAACATGCGCCCTGGGCGCTGCTCGACCAAGGGTTTCGTTGCGTCCTCGCCCCGAGCTTCGCGGATATTTTTTACAACAACTGCTTTCAAAACGGTATTCTCCCCGTGGTGCTGACAGGGCCTCAAATCCAAGCCCTGTTCGAGGGCGTCACAGCCCACGAAGGCTATCAGCGGACGGTTGACCTGGCGGCGCAACAGGTCACGACCCCGGACGGCGCAACCTACCATTTCGAGATCGATCCGTTCCGAAAAGATTGTCTGTTTCGAGGATTGGACGCAATCGGCCTCACGCTCCAACAGGCCGGTCAAATTACGGAATACGAGCAACGCCGTCGCACACAAGCCCCCTGGCTGTTTCAAGACGTGCGCTAACCGTCGGGAAAGGAGCGCCCTATGACGTGGTGGGAAACCATTCTGTTTCCTGTGGCCTGGCTGTGGAGACCGAAACTTCTCTTCACGTTGCTCTTTTTCGGCGGCGCCGCCTACCTCTTGGTCATCTTCAATTGGAGCTACTCCGACGGAGATCGCGCGGGCTATCTCCAGAAGCTGTCTCGAAAGGGATGGGTCTGCAAAACGCAGGAGGGCGAGCTGGCCATGACGACCGTGCCCGGCGTGGCCCCGCTCTTATGGACGTTTACGGTGTGGGACGAGGAAGTGGCCAAGAAACTCGATGGGCAAATGGGTAAACGAGTAGTCCTTCATTACAAAGAGTACCGGTATCTCCCCACCACCTGTTTCGGAGAGACGACCTACTTCGTGGATCGCGTCGAGGTGGTTGATTGAGAAGACGTTCATAACCACTTCTTCTGCTTGAAAAAATACAGCATGGCCAGCCCGGTGGTGGCCATGACGCCGAGTACAGCCGGGTATCCCCAGGGCGATTTCAATTCCGGCATGTGCTCGAAATTCATCCCGTAGATGCTGGCGATAAAGCTGAGCGGCATGAAAATGGTCGTGATGATCGTCAATACTTTCATGACACCGTTCAGCCGATAACTCACGCTGGAGAGATACACCTCCATCATGGAGGACACCATTTCACGCAAGGTCTCGATCGTATCGCCGATCTGAATGATGTGGTCATAGACATCGCGGAAAAAGACCTTCGTCGACCCCTGCAGAAACTGGCCGTCTGAACGCGACAAATTGTTCATCACATCCCGGAGCGGCCAGACCGAGCGACGCAAAAACAGTAATTGCCGCTTGAGGTCATGGATATCGCGCAATGTCTCCGGGCCTGGGCTTGTGACGCACAAATCCTGGAGGGCCTCAATTCGTTCACCCAGCGTCTCCAGAATAACGAAATACCGGTCCACGATCGAATCCATCAAGGCGTACAAGAGATAATCCGCGCCGGCATGACGTAATCGGCCTTTCCCGTTCCGCAGCCGTTCCTTCACACCGTGAAAGACATCCCCGCCGTTCTCTTGAAACGACAGGAGAAAGTTTTCACCGAACACCAGACTGACCTGTTCGACGTTGATGTCGCCCTCCCGATCCCCTTCATACAGCATTTTGAGGACGACATACCCGTAGGAGCCGTAGTCGTCGAGTTTCGGACGTTGGTCGGTATTCGCGATATCCTCCAGCAGCAAAGGATGAAGGCCGAACATTTTCCCGAAACTCTCCAGCACCTCCATCTTATGGATGCCACCGACGTCCACCCATCGAACCGTCGGCTCCCCCTTCATCGCAATCTCGTCCGGTTTCGACACCGTCCGCTCTTGAAACTGTCCCTCGCCGTATTCGTACACCGAGATCGTGACCGTCTCGGACTTTTTTTCGCCGATATGGACCAGTGTGCCGGGCGGCAACCCAGCCTTGCGAGAATGTTTGTGTGTCAACCTCATGGTCATCCCAGCTTGTACGCGGAACCCGCAGGAGGGTCAAGAGCAGAAGTGGTGCCAAGCCACTCCGGACTTTGTTCCCGAACCAAGACCTGGTACGGTGAAGATATGTCCCCACCCCCTGTCCCAAAGAACCGGGAGCCCGCATGACGATGAATCATGAACTCAGCATCCTGTCGGAAGCCCTGAGGCAAGCCGGGCGTGAAGCACTCCGATTCGCGGCCATCGGATTCGACACCTACACCAAGCCGGATCAGTCACCCGTCACCTCTGCCGACCTGGCGGTCAATCAGATTCTTCATGATCATTTGTCGGCGGCATTTCCAGAGGATGGCTGGTTGTCGGAGGAAACCGAGGACAACCAGCATCGCCTGGCCAGATCACGGGTCTGGATCGTCGATCCGATCGATGGGACACGCTCCTTCGTTCGAGGACTGCCTGAATTCTGCCTCTCCGTGGCGCTCGTGGAGCAGGGCATACCGGCCGTTGCAGCCATCTTCAATCCCGCAACCGGTGAATTCTTCTCGGCCATCCGCGGCCGGGGCATCCGCGTCGAGCGACACCCAGAAGCCGGTCAGATTCCATTCACCTCGCCTGAGCGCCCGCTCGCGCTGGTGAATCCATGGGAACTCCGGGCCGGCCATTTTCAGACCCTTGCGCCCCATCTCCATTGCCGGTCGATCGGCTCGATTGCCTATGCCCTTGCCCTGGTCGCAGCTGGGCAGGCCGATGCCGCCGTGACGTTGAGTGGGGGCAATGAGTGGGACATCGCCGCCGGCGTTCTGTTGATCGAGGAAAGCGGAGGGCGCGCCACCACGGCCGCAGGCCATCCGTTTACGTTCAACCGCGCCGATCCCAGGGTAAAGGGCACGTTGGCCATCGGTACCACCCTGACCTCGTCGGCGCGCACACACCTCGTGCAACTCAGTGCCGAACGTACCGCTCTTCGCACCCCCCTCCCTTGACCCTTTCAACCGCGTTCGCTTCTCTGTACGATGTCCGCCTAGCAGACACCATGGAGGTTTCCCATGAACGTGGCCTTGTTAGGCACAGGGTTGCTGGGGCAGGCAGTGGCGGAGCGGCTGCATGCCACCGGTCATCATCTATGGGCCTATA
This sequence comes from Nitrospira sp., assembly GCA_024998705.1. Classification (GTDB taxonomy): domain Bacteria; phylum Nitrospirota; class Nitrospiria; order Nitrospirales; family Nitrospiraceae; genus Nitrospira_A. The sequence continues at coordinate 1,541 of JACOEF010000208.1, read as the reverse complement.
ATCGTACTCCTGAAAAAACCCTGGCGCTGCAGCAACAGGGTATTCACATCGCCTCAACGGCGGGAGAAGCGATGGCCGCTGCAGACGTGGTCGTCCTCATGCTGGCAGATGCGACGGCCATTCGTACCGTGCTGTTCGATCCCTCAACCAGCCAGGCACTTCGCGGTCGCACCATCATTCAAATGGGGACAATCGGTCCGTCGGAAAGTGGTTCGATCGGAGAAAACATCGAGCGCTTGGGGGGACAATACCTGGAAGCACCGGTGCTGGGAAGCATCGCCGAAGCCAAAGCGGGTACGCTCCTGATCATGGTCGGAGCGACTCCGGAGCAGTTTGTCACTTGGTCACCCCTCCTGCATGCCCTCAGTTCGGACGTGCGCCTGATCGGCCCGGTGGGAAAAGCCGCCGTGATGAAGCTCGCGCTGAATCAACTCATCGCCGCAGAAACGGCGGCCTTCGCCCTGAGTCTTGGACTGGTTCGTCGAGGCGGTGTGGAGGTGGATACGTTTATGGCCATGTTGCGAAAAAGCGCGCTCTATGCGCCGACGTTCGAGAAGAAGTTGCCTCGACTGGCGGAACGCAACTATGCCCGGCCGAACTTTTCGACCCGACACCTATTGAAAGATGTGGAGTTGACCCTTGCCGCCGCAGAGACCGCACAGCTCTCTCCCGGCGGACTCCCGGGGGTCCGCTCACTGCTCCTCGACACCATTGCCATGGGGCTGGGGGATGTGGACTACTCTGCGCTCTATGAACGGGTAGATCCTGCGACGAGTGGGTAACCGGATAACCGAGCAGGCCATTGATAACGGCGGCCGGCTACGTTCACATACATGACACGCGTGATTCAGCGCGTCATGTCCTCGGAGACTCACCGTATGGCCACGGGGAAAAAGCCTGTCCCGGCAGGCGCGGGGTGGGCGGATAAGAAAGAATGTGATCGACCTCCGAGGCACCGCTGGCTCATCGGTGACTGTCGGCCGCGCGGCGGCCTTGCTGAACAACCTGCACGGCACCCGATCGAGTACACACCCTACGTAACGGTGCTGTTCTGTGGGCAATACACGGTAGGTCCATGCACTGCTAGGGAGAGGAATGCGCGGAACGTGATCCTTGGTTCTCGACGATCGATTGCACCTTCAGCACGTGAAACCGTCCTCCGGGATTGGTCGGAGCAGTGTCACCCTCGATGCGTGTGTACCACCAGCGACCTTCGCCTTCTGAATAATCGGGCGACAAGGTGATCTCAAATCCCCCTTCTCGATTATTCTCTTTCTGGGCCCACGCCCCAGTCCAGTGGCGGTCGGACAGGACGTCGGTTCGAAATCGCCCATCCTTAAAATCATAAAAACCATTGCCGAATTGGTCCAACCTCAACGGCACCACCATCCCGCCTTCTTCGTATTCCCATTCTCCCGCAAGAACCGCATGCTCCGCCCGATGCAAGGAAATTTCCCCCGACAAGGGCTCCGGCCAGGTTGCTTCTGGTGGCCGTGACGCATGACCACACCCTTGCAGTGCCAGCACCACAAGGCCCATCG
>JACOEF010000859.1 GCA_024998705.1 Nitrospira sp. | reverse complement strand
GGCCGTGGAGCGATGGCTCTTTTACCGTCGCATCGATCTCCGTGGGTACCGCTCCGAACAGGAATTCGAAGTTGCGCTCACGAAACGCCTAGTCGTCATCGGCACCGTTGCGGCCAACGCGCCCTACATCGGCCTGCTCGGCACCGTGCTCGGCATCATGCTGACGTTCCACACCATGGGCACCTCCGGTGCGATGGCCGTCCAGACCATCATGGTCGGACTGAGCCTTGCGCTCAAGGCCACGGCGGTGGGCCTCCTGGTGGCCATTCCCTGCGTCGTCCTCAACAACGTGCTTCGTCGTCGCGTCACGGAACTCCTCACCCAGTTCAAGGTTCAACATGGGACGTGACATCGACCAAATCAATGTCATTCCTCTGGTCGACGTCATGTTGGTCCTCCTGGTGATCGTCTTGACCACGGCCACCTTCATTACCACGGGCCAGGTGCCCGTCGAACTGGCGAAGGCCAAGGAATCCGGAGACCGCAAGGATGTACCGCTGGTGATCACCATGACGGCAGAGGGCTCGCTCTACATGAACGACCAGCCGGTACCGGCGGACGGACTAGCGATCGTGCTCAATCCTCATCCGCGCGCATCTTCCGTGCTGGTGCGCGCCGACCGGGTGACGGTGCTGGATCGATTTGTCGCAGTGGTCGATGAAATTCGCGGCTTGGGATTTCAACAGGTCAATTTGGAGGTGGTCCGTTCATGAACCTGACAGCCCAGTGGGACTCGTCGTCTCGCCAACGTACGTCGCTGTGCTGGGTCTTCTCCATGACGACGCATGGACTCTTCGTGGGCCTGGCCATGGCCCTGCTCACGGAAATGCCCCCTCCGCCTCCACCCACGTTCAAGTGGGATGTTTCAGTGGTGCAGTCTCCGCCTCCAGCAGCTGAACCGGCTCCTCCGCCTCCCGTGGAATCGCAGCCTCCCCCGACCCCGCAACCACCCACGCCCAAACAGGTCCAACCCGTGAAGCCCCAGCCCATCGTCCGACCGGTCCAGCCGGTCCGCGAAGTGCAGCCGGTCCAACAGATCCAGCCGGTCCAAGAAAGCATGCCGGTTCAGACCGCTCAGGCCATTCAACAGGTCACTGCCCAACGGCTGGAAGCCGTCACCCAAACAATCCAGGAGACGCTCAGTCCTGCGACTGAAGTGGTCCAGACCGTCATTGAAAACACAGCCGTCGTCGAGGAAGCCGCTCCGGCAGTACAGGAATTTGCGGCACCCCAAGCCGTCGCGTCAGCCGTACCGGTCACGAGGCAGGTGGAGGCCGTCACGCAGCAGGCGGCAATGACGACCGACGCTCCGCCGGTCGAAGCGGCACCTGCACCAGTGGAGACGTCCCAGCAGGTTGAGCAAACGATCGTTCGACGGCCGGTAGAAACCGTACAGCACCGGGTCGTTCAACGGCGGACGGTACAATCGCGACCGGGTGAACGCCCCGATTACGGCTGGCTGTCACACGCGCTCTGGTCCTCGGTAGATCAACGCAAGCGCTACCCGGCGGAGGCGAAACGGAACCGTTGGGAGGGGCGCGTCATTCTCCGACTGACGCTCGAGCAACGCGGAGCCGCCGTCCACCTGCTGGATTTGGTTCTGGAAGAAAGTTCCGGCCATACCATCCTGGATCGACACACACTGGATATGGTGCGAAACGCGTTTCCCCTGTCGGTCAAACACCAGCTGGCGCAATCAAAGTTGCAGGTCGATCTCCCCTCCTCCTATCGCATGGAATAATCAACCGGTCTGATTGAACAACGGAGGAACTCATGTTGCATCGCTGCCATTCGATACGATCCACCATTGCCACCCTCGCGGCCACCGCCGCACTGATCTGCGGAACTGCACTCCCGGCTTCCGCCCAACAGAACGGCGATAAACCGTTTCACGCCCTCGTGACCGATGCGAAAGACACGCAAACCGACCTGAAGAATGTGTTGTTCTATTGGGAAGAAAAGGTGAGCGAGACCTCGTTTATCCCCCACGAATTGAAGCACCTGCCGGTCAAACGCGGAACCGCCACGGTCAACATCAAGTTCGACGGGGTCAAGCAAGTCGAGGTGACTCCCGGAGCGGACAAGGCGCTGCCGACGCTCCATATCACCTTGGCCAACGGCAAGACGGGCGATTTTCCGCTGGCGATCGACGGCAGTTTCAAAGGCGACTCGGACTTCGGCCAAGTTGAGCTACCGGTCCAAGGCCTCAAGAAACTCGAGTTTAAGTAAGCAGAACCGGGGCCCCTCTCGATTGGCTCTCGAGAACAGCGCGAGGTCGAATGAACAGGAGCCAGGACCAGCACCACCGCTCATGACGCCCCGTCGTACCACCTACCTCGTCGTATTTGCGCTGCTCGCACTCTCCGCGATGCTCGCCGTGAAATGGACCGGCCTAACACCGGTCCCTGCCTCGGAAGTGACCGGAAACCTGCCGGCAGCGACGACCGTCGTGCTTGCTCCGGTCACTACCGAGGCGATCCGGCACACGATCAAAGCCGTGGGCACCTTGCGGGCCAATGAGAGCATCATGATTCGCCCCGAAATCGCGGGGCGAATCCGTCAGATCTGGTTTCAAGAAGGTCAGACAGTGGAGAAAGACCAGCTGCTTATCGAAATGGACGATTCAGAACTCCAGGCGGAACTGACGCAAGCCGCGGCACAACTCAAAGTCAGCCGCCTCACCTACGAACGGCTCAAACAACTCGATCTTGACGGAAAGCGATACGTCACGAAGCAGCAACTCGATGAGGTCGCCGGAGCGCTTCAGGTCTCCCAGGCGCACCATGCGTTATACGCCACCCGTCTGGCCAAAACGAAAATCCGAGCCCCCTTCGCCGGCATGACCGGCATCCGGCGCATCTCCCCCGGCGACTTCGTCGGAACGGGCCTGGACCTGGTCAATTTGGAAGACCTCGATCAATTGAAGATCGATTTCAAGGTGCCGGAAACGCTGCTT
>JACOEF010000273.1 GCA_024998705.1 Nitrospira sp. | reverse complement strand
GAGAATAAGGATGCCGACCCCGATGATCCCAAGTCGACCTTGGGTGTGTTGCACAATCCGCACAGCTTCGTGGTGAAGGGGTCCAGCTCCGCCACCGGTTTCAACATCGGTTTGGCGAAGAAGGGCGATAAGTTGGAGAAGCCAGTGACGTTCCGTGGCGGCGCGGAGAAGCAGGGCTTCTATCGTTTGCAGTGCGACCAGCATGAATTCATGCAGTCCTTCTTCCTCCCTGTCTGGAATCCGTACCATGCAGTGGTGAAGGATGATGGATCGTTCGAGATTCAGGGCGTTCCTGCCGGAAAGCACAAAGTGGTGGTCTGGCACCCGTTTGTCGGCAAGGGCAAGCTGAATGAATTCGAAGTCGAAGTGGCAGAGGGTGGAACAGCTAACTTGAAGGCTGACCTGAAGTAGTTTTGTCTTCAGCGGCGGGATCGCCCGCTGACCGGGGGGCAGTGGTTCAAATCGGACCACTGCCCCTTTTGTTTGCGTGCGCACCGCGCACGACCGTCTCACTTCTCACGCCAGATGTTGCTCCCTCGGAGCTGTTGAGTTCATCAGTTTCATCCGGATCATCGTGCCGTCCAATCCGCGTCCGTAGTGGTTGTCGGAGGTTGTTCGCTGCTCGCCACTCGCCTTGCGTTTCCCTTTCTGAACTGGGTAAGATGCCAAATTTTAATACCACATTATCTGAGTGGGTGATCTGTGCCTCGTGAACTGTCTCTCGCCGAGGGTTTCCAGTTAGGGTACTACTGGGAAACCAAAATTCTTTTGACCGCCGTGAAGTTAGACGTCTTTTCGGTATTGGACGGACGGGGTCGTACCGCCTCTGAAGCGGCCGAAAAACTCAGTGCAGATGCGCGGGCGCTGGGGCTCCTTCTGAATGCGCTGGTGGCGATCAGGCTTCTGTCGAAGTCCGGGGATCTCTATGCCAACACGCCGGTCGCCACGACGCATCTCGTCAAGCATGGACCGCAGTATGTCGGGCATTTGCTCCTCCTGCATGATGCCGAATGGGACAATTGGGGCAAGTTGGAAGAGGCCGTCAAAACCGGCCGGTCACCCGTCACGCAGCATGTCTTTGAGACGGATCCTGCGCTTGGGGCAAATGTCCTCTCCGTGTTGCACCGGATTGGACAGCAGAGTGGCCCTGATTTGGCGAAGCGGCTCGCGCTCGGCCAGGCTCGGACGATGCTGGATCTTGGTGGTGGCGCCGGCACCAATGCCATCGCGTTTTGTCAGACCTACCCGCAACTTTCAGCGACGGTCTTTGATCTACAGACGACGCTTCCATTAACCGAGCGGACGGTGAAAGACGCCGGGCTGGAAGGTCGCATTGCCCTGAAGGCCGGTGATTTCAACCGCGACTCCTTGGGTGGTCCCTATGACGTGGTGTTGATGTCCGACATCCTGCACTATCAGGATCTGGCAACCAATGCGGCGTTGGTGAAGAAGATCTATAGCCACCTGAATCCCGGTGGACGCTTGATCATTAAAGACCGGTTCTTGGATGCGTCGGGGACAAGCCCTGCCTGGACGGCGGCCTTTGCCGTCCATATTCTCGTGAATACTGAACAAGGCGCCTGCTACCGTACCGCGGAGGCCATGCAGTGGATGCACGATGGGGGCTATGGCTCGGTGGAAGAAATCGATCGCACGGCGGTGGTGCAAGGCGTCAGGCAACCTGTCGGGTAAGATGTACCATGTTTGATTTTTTACGCCAGCCTGGTTTCTTCGGGACCCATGCCACGATGGGGGCCGACCTCAGTCAGTTGATGGCCACCCTGTTCACGGGGCTCTTCATCATCGGGTGGCTGCAGGCCAAGCAGCATCGCGGCCATCACCATCACTGGCTCATGTTGGGCGGGATGGTGACGATGGTCGGGTTCTTCACCGCCTACTACCTGTTCCGGCAGCTGGGGGTGTTGGCGTTTGAAGGCAAAGAAGGGTTCGGCGGCTCCCAGGCCCTCTACGACTACGTGTTCATTCCCGTCCTGACGGTCCACATCATTCTGGTGATCATTGGATTGGTCATGGCCGTGTACATGATTGTGCTGGGATTTCGCTCGCAGCAGTTTCTGAGCGGTGCACGGATCCTCAGCGTGGCTCGGTTGCAGACGTCGTGGAAAAAGGTGAGCCTGATATTTGTGGCGCTTCTGGCGGTGGTGATGCTGCTCTTTGGAACGCGCGTGATGTCCGCTGGGTTTTCCATGCGAAAGCTGGAAGTCTATATCGGGTTTCTCACGCTGGTGGCGATTGTGTTTGCGGTCGAGATGGGTATTCAACGGATCTGGCCTGATGGCGGTCAGCGGCACCGCGCTCTCGGCCGCTTCACGATGGTTGTTTACTGCATCCTCTTTCTGACTGGAACCTTTACCTATGCGATGTTGTATATCCTGTATCCGGGAAAAATCGGGTAGCAGCGTCGAGCGGAACTGAAGGCCTGAGGGGCGATATGCTTGTGTGCGGGTGCGGCGGATGGATGCATACCGAGGGTGTGGAGGAGCGACTCTCCCGTGAAGGCGATTCCACGTGGTTCGTCCGCTCAGAGTGTCGGCCCTGCCGATGGGTGGTCGGGGTCGATGTGCCGGTGGGGCAGGTTGATGGACTGGTCGATCGTTTGATGTGGACCGATGATGCCAGACACCGCCTGGATCGTGTCCCGCCGTACGCAGTTCCTGTCTTGCGTGAACTGGTGGAGAGGTTTGCCCGAGCCAGACGGCAACGAGTGATTACCTACGATTTGATCGATCAGGCGAAAACGGGCGATATGGTCGCGTGGGACCCTGATGCAGAGCAGCGTCTAGCCAATGTGCCGGCGCCGGTTCGTGCCATGGCGCGCGTGGAATTGGAACGGACGGCGGTGGATCGTGGTGAACGCTCGGTGACCGTCGCTCTGATGGAAGAGGTTAAGGCGCGATATTTCGGCATGGCGGCTCAACGCGACGACGCGTAAATACTGAGGAGGCTTTGCGCAGGGCCTCTCTTGTCGTGTTTGTGGCCCGCTTCGTTAAGTTTGGTGACTGACAATATGTTGCACCGATTGGCATTACGAGTCCTTCCAAGTTTGACGCTGGCCGTCACCGAAGATTCCGTTCGTACACGAAAACGCCTGGTCATGTTTGTCCCCGGCCTGGTGGCCTTCGCGGTATACCGGGCGGCGAAGCATGGCATGTCGCTGGCAGAGCCGGTGACGCTGTTGCTTCTGAGTGGTGCCGTGTCACTGGTGACGGCAATCTGCGCCTATCGCGTCGGTCGAGCGGTGCCGTTTGCGCACTTGGTGCGCGCGGATGGCGCTCGGCGTATCGGATGGATTCTCGCCTGGATCGGCTTTGTGTACGGCGTACAGTTGTCGCTGCTTGTGTTGGCGCTGCTCTGGCTGGTCGGATATGACTATACCCAACATCCTGACGGGCCGGCCATGATGGCCATGATTATGCCAAGTACGGCGGTCGCGCGCGACGCATTCGAGATCGGCTACGTCCGATGGCTTGAAGCCAACGGGCGGCCGTTCGTGACTTTTCCCGATGGCGCGGGGCTTCGTGCTCTGCTGGCGCGAGCGACCCCGGCACTGGCGGGGTGGGTGGCCGCTGGAGTGGTCAGTTGCGTGGGGCTCTCGATGCTTCTGGCGGCGCTCTTCAGCGGTGACATGGCCGTATTGGTGCAGGGTGCTGTGGTGACGATGGCAGCAGGAACGATCGGGCTGCTGGCGTTTTTCGCCGGGCAAGGAAACGGGGAGCCCTGGATCGCCCGATTGTCCGCGACCCGCTGGGGTGAATTAGTGAAGTTTTGGTGGTGGCCCGGGCTGGCCTTTGCCTCGACCTACTATCTGGTATTGGTCGGAGGTTGTCTGTATGTGTTGAAACAGCCGATGAGTTCATCCGGACTCTTCGCTGGCGTCGCCGGCCTCGTCGGCGGCGTGATGGCGCTGTACTGCTACTACCTGGGACATCGGCGGGATATTGAGAATCGTCAGCCTGGAGGAGTGCCCAGCGCGTTATTGCGCTGCCCATTCGTCATGGGCATTCTCGGCAAGTCTCGCGAAGCTACGGCTGGTACGGCATTGAGTGGATCTGCGGCTGTCTTTGAGAAGAGCAGCCAGAGAGCGTCGTCATGATCAAACGCCTTTCCCTTCCTGCCGTGATCCTGTTGCTGGTAGTCGGATTGCTGGTGGCCGCGAGTGTTCTGCTGCTGAGTCCACAAACGCTGGTCGCCGCCGATCCCTCAGCAGATGTCTATTTCCATACGCCTGGTGTGCCCGACGGTCCTTCGGCGCCGACGGCGAATGAGAACCACTACCCGCAGGTCGGGTCGCTCGATAGCCGGTTGTTGATGTGGTTTATCATTCAGCAGCATACCTACTTCGGAGGGTTTGTTCTGGCCCTGCCGATTTTTTGCGTCCTCTTGGAATTTCTGGGGTTGGTCGCGAAGAATCCCGCAATGGCCTTGCGGTATGACGGGTTGGCGCAAGATCTGTTGAAGGTGGCGCTGCTTGCGTTGTCCGTGACCGCGGCGGTCGGGAGCGTGATGCTGACGATGTTTATCCTGCTGTATCCCAGTTTCATGCAGTACATGGGAGGCACCTTCAAAGTCATGATGCCCCTGTATGCGCTGGTGTTCGTCGGGACGACCTTTCTGACGATTGCCTACTACTACAGTTGGGATTATATGGCGGCGTCGGAGTCGAAGTGGGTCCACCTGTCGATCGGCGTGCTGGCGGTGGTATTCGGTACCTCGCTGCTGTTATGGGCCAATGCCTGGTCGGCCTTCATGATGGCGCCGTCCGGCGTCGACGGACAAGGGCGCTATTTGGGCAATCCCTGGCATCTGCTTCGCTCGGCTCTCTGGAATCCCCTGAACTTGCATCGATTCCTCGCGGACATCATGTCGGGTGGCGCGGTGGTCCTGGCCTACGCCTGTTATCGGTTCTTTTCCGGGAAGAGCCAGGAGGAACGGGCTTATTACGATTGGGTGGACTATGTGTTTTTGTTCGTGACCGTCTGCGCCTTGTTGCCGATGCCGTTCGCCGGTTATTGGCTCATGCGTTCCGTGTATGCGTACAGTCAGAGCATGGGCGTCACGATGATGGGCGGGCTGTTGACTTGGCTCTTTGTGGTACAGGCGTTGTTGATCGGCGCTCTCTTTCTCGGCGTGAATTACTATCTCTGGCAGAGCATGGGGCGAATTCGAGGCGGGGAACGGTATCAGCCGTACTATCAATATCTTTTGCTCGCGCTCACGGGTTGTTTATTTATCTGGTTGACACCGCACACGATTCTGATGACCGGGACGGAAGTCAAAGCCATGGGCGGAGCGCAACATCCGGTGATTGGAAACTACGGAGTTATGTCGTCGAAGAACGGGGCGGTCAACGTGATGATCTGCATCACCGCGTTGAGCTACATTTTTTATCGACGCGCAAATCGGACGATGACGATCTCATGGGCCAAGTCGGGAAATGTGATTCTTGGGGCCCTGTTCGGCCTCGGGACGGCGCACATCATCGGCCTATCGGTGTATGGATTTTATCTTCCCGCCAGCCTCCGCGTCGGGCTGTCCGGTCCGCAGGCAGTCACCACGCTGCTCGTGGTCACATTGGGTTTGTTGCTGAACCGGCTCATGTTGCGCGGTGCCACGATTCACGGGCCTGTGCAGTGGGGGCAGATTTCGATTCGCGGCATGGTCGGCTTGTTTGGATTGGCGGCCGCGTTTACCTGGGTCATGGGGTTGATGGGATATATCCGTTCTTCCGGGAGGTTGGCCTGGCACGTCAATGAGTTGATGCCGGATACGTCTCCCTGGGCGTTTACCCCGTCGCTCGGCTTCGCCGCCAAAATGGTCACGATCAACATGGTGCTGTTTTGGGGGGCGGTGTTTTTTCTGTTCTGGGTCTGTCAGCGCGGGCAGCAGCCCGTGATGCATGAAGATGTGAGTGCGGAGAAGGAGGCAGGTTTTCTGCCGTCTCCCTCTCATGAGGGATAAGGACGTTGATGAGGGAATGTGAGATGGCTATGAGGATGTTGGTTGCGGCAATCGGGTTCTTGGGTTTGATGGGGCTAGGCTGTATGACGGGGTCTGATGCGCCGGCCTATGCGGGTGAGTCCGGTGTGTTGGTGCTGGAGGATTTTCAGTCGGCGGATCAGGATGGGTTTCCGATCGATTGGCAGCATGAGAACCAGCGTAGTCAGGCCAAGGGACGCG
>JACOEF010000252.1 GCA_024998705.1 Nitrospira sp. | reverse complement strand
TGGTGGGTACCCTCAGTGATCGATTGAGCCCCACCGTGACGGCGCTCAAGGAGGCCGTGGAGGTGCTGAGCCGGAGAGAACCGGGGGGGCGGTCCGTTGCGCCGGATCGGTTGGCCGAAGAATTGTCGCGGGTGATGCAGCAGACGATGGCGGTTCCGATCCAGGAGTTGAACCAGGCGATCCAGACGTTGGCGCGCTCGGTCGAGGAGCTCAAGCATGATCACACGGGGGCACCGAACGTCGGGACGAACGCGAGAGAATCTGGCTCGACCTGCTTTGATGACACGTTGCCGTCAGAGTTGGAGGAGGACATCACCCCGGACGACGGCATGCTTGGGTTGCGCTGGTTTGCGAATTGGCGGCAGGGGACCTCAATGAAGGGAGCGGCCTGATATGCGCACCAACCCCTCGCCGGACCTCCAGGAGCATTCGTCGACGCTCACGATTGGAATTACGGATTTGATGACCTCACTCGCGGTCATCTTTATTCTGCTGTTCAGCGCCTATGTCACCAAAGTTTCCGAAACGGAACCACAGGCGAAAGTCCCGGCACCCATCCCGGCGCCGGATCACAAGGTGACTCGAACGACGACGGATGATATGAAGGGGCTGCTACGTGATCATTTCCAACGATTTGACCTGTCGCTGGATGCCGACCCTGCTGATCCCAATGTGGTGCGGATCGTCGTGCCGGAGGCGTTGCTGAATTTTGAGTTCGGCAAGGGCGCGCTCTCGTCGGTGGCGGACCGCTTTCTCGCCGATGCGATGCCGACCTATGCGGCGTTGCTCTGCGGTGCCATGCGGGATCGCATCGATTCACTGGTGATCGAAGGGCATACCGATGATCGCGGGTCGGATATCTACAACTTGAAATTGAGCCAGGAACGTTCGCTGAATGTGATGGTGAAGGGACTCGAAGTGATTCAGGATTCGGCGCCCTGGGCCTACCACTGTTTTCATGAAAAGACGTCTGCCAGCGGGCGAGGGCGGCAAGATCCCATTATGGATGAGTCCCGTGTCCTTGATCGAGATAGGAGTCGCCGAGTGGTGTTTAAGATTCGTCTGAGGTCCGCAGAGCAGGTGGCAGACGCCAATCACGCCATGCGGCCTCGTGAAGAGCCAAGCTTCAGCTCACGCTGGTTCTAACGACCGTCCGTCGCCTGTCCATCCCTTGCGCAGCGAAATCCGACATCGTTCCGGCGGGTATCAGGCGCATAACCTGCGCGATTCGCAGACCGGATGGTCATGGAATCATTGTTCCATGCGCCTCCGCGCAAGGCTCTGAGTGGTCCCGCCGAAGGTCCCTTGGGGTTATCGCGTGCGCTGAATTGATAGTAGGTGGGATCGTACAGATCGGCGACCCATTCCCAGAGATTCCCGGCTAGGTCGTAGACTCCATCCGGTGTTTTGCCCAATTCATAGCGCCCGGCATTGCTGAGGGTGTCATATCCTTGCCATCTGGTTTGCCCTGCATTGGCATGAGCCTTGGTCGGGTGCACACTTCCCCACGGGTAGATGCGTCCCTCGTTGCCGCGCGCGGCAATTTCCCATTCCGCTTCTGTCGGCAATCGTTTCCCGACCCATCGGCAATAGTCACGCGCATCGTACCAATTAACGCCGGCCACAGGCTTCTTTTCGTGAGCGCCGGCGGTGGCCTCATTCCACTTAAACGGCGTATCCGGCTTCTGGGCAGCCAGGAACTCGCTGTACCGGGAGACTGTGACTTCATAGATGTCGAGGTAAAAGGGTTTGACTGAAACGCGATGGACCGGCTGTTCATCTTCTTGCCCGCGGTCGCTGCCCATGGCGAATTCGCCGGCAGGAATTAGCACCATCGGCGTCTCATGGCCGGTGCCGATCAGCTTGGCGGGGGGCTCGGCCACGCTAGAGGTGAACGGCATGGCAGCCACCGTATGTGATGGAGATGGTGTGAGATCTGTTGCTTCGGCCGACCCTGTGAACAGGACGCACTGGAGGAGTGCGAGGGCAATGGCGAAGAGCGAATGAGTTCGCACTCTCTGACAGATAATCGATGGCGAGACGGCCGGTATGTGTGGTCTCACCCGCACATTGTATCCTGTTCCTGGGAAAAAGTGTGAGGTCGACGGGGTGGGTGGCCTGCGAGATGGATCCGTCACGTCACGGTTCAGGAGTTGGGTGGGCCTATCGAAAGGGGGCCTGTTACTTCAGCAAATGGTCGGAGATTAAAGCCGCCAATTCGGCCGGTTCAACCACGCCTTCACGAGTCAGCAGCAGTTTGCCCTCAGCAAAGAAGTGCGTGGTGGGATAGGTCTCAAACGTATGAGCTTTCTTGATCTCGCGGCATCGGCCTGGCACGTGCATCTTGGCCTTGCCGATCTTGATGGTGGGAAACTTCGCAGCGGTTGCTTCCAGAATGGGATCGTATTGCTTGCAGGGCTCGCAGGTGGCGAGGCCATAGGCCACCACCGCCCCCGCACTCTCAGTGAATTCTTTATAGTTCTCGTCTCGAACGTCTTGGACCGTGCCGGTCATGGAATCTCCTCGGCCAGAAGGGGTGATCGAGGGGGAGGGCGTCGTAGCAGCCCCGTCCCCTCGGTCCCTGTCCCGGCAGTTAGCTCAGTTTCGCAAGGGCGGCGAGAATGTCCTTATCTTCCCGCGCGACCTTGATTTCCTGAACTTTGACGTAGGCAACTTTGCCGTTCTTGTCAACGATGACCGTGGCGCGTTTCCCGCAATTCAGCGGCTCAAAATACAGTCCGTACTTCTTCACGACTTCGCGGTTGAAGTCGGAGAGGAGGCGGTGCTTGAGGTCCAGCGAATCCGCCCAGGCCTTGTGGGAGAAGAAGCTGTCGCAGCTGATGCCGAACAGTTCGGCGTGGGCGCTTTGAAACTTCGGGAAGTCATCGGTCAGGCACTTGTTCTCGCCCTGACAGACCGGGCTCCAGTCGAGCGGGTAGAAAGCGAGTACGACATTGCTCTTCCCTCTGAACTCGCTCAACTTCACGTCCTTCTGGTCCTGATCCTTTA
>JACOEF010000233.1 GCA_024998705.1 Nitrospira sp. | reverse complement strand
GCAACCCGTTCCTCGGCTTCTTCGCGACTGTCTGAATAGATGATCTGCAGCCCAAATCTAGCCGTCAGCGCATCCAGGAAATCCACGAGGCCGTTTCGGTGATATTGTCCCAATCGTCCACCGCCGCGGTTGTATTGGATCGTGCCTTCGATCACGAGAAAACGATGGGGAACGGCGAGAAGCGGTTCGAGTTCGCGGAGAAAGCGCGGTCGATTGTCCGAGGGGTTCGAGAAAATCGTGTTGAACTCCTCGACACGGCGGCGTTCCACGCAAAAAATATCCGGGGCTTCCGCAATCGCATAGTCACCGGCCGGCAGGGTTTGGGTGACTGTTCCAGCGATGCGCACCAGGCCCTTGAATTCGTAGGGCTGGTGTTCGCGGCTGTCGACCAGGATATGGATGGCCGGCACCATGATTTTGGGATGACTGAACCGGGTGACGTTCAGCATCGTTTGTGGCCCACGCAGTTCCTGGCGCGGTCGCGGAGCGGTTTGCGGGCGAGGCGCCGGCGAAGGGCGTGGAGGCGGCGTCGGTGAGGAAGGATGTTGTCTGCCGGCATCGTACCTGGCGCGGGCCGCTGGGTCGCTGAGCGTTTGATAGGCCTGGTTGATCAGTTGGGTTCTGGCCTCGGCCTTCCGGTGCAGAGCCGGCGAATGTACGAAGCGAGCGGGATGCCAGACCTGCATGTGCTCATGCCAGGCACGTTTGATCTCCGCGTCTGACGCGCCGGGGGAGAGTTCAAGAATGGTGTAGTAGTTCGTGGCTCGTTGGTCTCGCATGCGGTGTCCTGATCGATATGATGAAGTGTAGCGGAGTGCGACGGCGAAGCGCTAGCCCGCATGATCGGAGCCGGCAAGAAGCGGTGGGTGAATTCTGCCTGTGCAATACGGGTTCGTCATTGTGGGAAAAGTGTCGGCGGTGTATCGTACGTCAGGATGAGGGTATTCCTGCTGTAAACTCCATCGGAGGCGATTCGCATGATTCTGGTCACCGGAGGTGCCGGCTATATCGGTTCGCATACCTGCGTGGAACTGTTGAATGCCGGCTGTGCGGTTACGGTCTTCGACAATTTTTCCAACAGCCATCCCGAATCGTTGGCTCGTGTGGAGCGGATTACCGGAAAGTCTGTTCGCGTGATACGCGGCGATTGCCGTGATCGCGCCGCCCTGGTGGCAGCCCTGCGCGAGAGCCGGGCGACGGCGGTGATTCATTTTGCCGGTCTCAAAGCGGTGGGGGAATCGGTGCAACAGCCCATGGCCTACTACGACAACAATGTCGTCGGGTCCCTGCGGCTCTTGGAGGCGATGCAGGAGTGCGGCGTGCAGCAGCTGGTGTTCAGCTCTTCCGCCACAGTCTATGGCGATCCGCAACGACTCCCGCTCACGGAGGACCACCCGTTGTCGGCCACGAATCCCTACGGCAGGACGAAGTTGATGGTGGAGGAGATTCTACGCGATGTCCAGCGTAGTGATGCCTCCTGGCGAATCTGCATTCTCCGCTATTTCAATCCGGTCGGCGCGCATGCCAGCGGCTTGATCGGTGAGGATCCTCAGGGGATGCCGAATAATCTCTTGCCGTTCGTGGCACAGGTGGCGGTGGGTCGGCGGGAATACTTGAATGTGTGGGGCAATGATTATTCGACTCCGGACGGCACCGGGGTGCGGGATTATATTCATGTGGTGGATCTGGCACTGGGGCACCTCAAGGCGCTGGAAGCGCTCGATCGGCTGGAACGTCCGGGCGAATGTTTGACGGTGAACCTCGGAACAGGGAATGGGTATAGCGTGCTGGAGATCGTGCGGGCGCTTGAAGCGGCGAGCGGCAAGCCGGTTCCCTACAAAGTCGCCCCCCGCAGACCCGGTGACGTGGCATCCTGTTATGCCGATCCTGAGCAAGCCTTGAAATCCTTAGGGTGGCGGGCGGCGCGCGGGTTGAGCGAGATGTGCGCCGATGCCTGGCGCTGGCAAAGTACCAATCCAAAAGGCTATGGGGGCTGACTGCTCAAAGATCCGCGCGGTGAGCCGGAGGATCTTACGATGAAAACGATCGACCTGCATCGTGAACAGGGGTTCGACTGTCGACAGGGGCGCGTGTTGTGCCAGGCCGCTGGTGCTTTCCTGGTGGGGCTCTTCATGATCGTGTTTCGGGCTGCATCATTGAGAATCGGTGCCGGGGTGGTTGCGTGTGTGCTCTTCTTCGTGCCGGGAGCGCATGCGAACCATCAAGGCCATGGAAGCCATGCCGATGGCGAGGCTCATCCAACGGTGGGCACGGGGTACGCGATCCCAGGCGCAGCGTTTCAGATATTCTTGGGGCAAGCCAACGATGAGGCAGAAGGGACCGGCCTAACTCAGGCAGACAGGAGCGCCGCAGTTGAAACGGTGAGGGAGGCATTGGTTGTCCTCTTGCAGCATCGGACCGACTATCCGCGTGTCGATGAAAGTCTCGCGAAAGAGGCGCTGGCCAAAGTCGTGATTGAGACGACTGTGGTGAATGACGAGGGGAAAGCATTTCCGTTTCTCGTCGTGCGCACCACACAACCTGGACGCGTCATCCTGCTGATCAGCGCGGCCTCGCTGAAGGAGCAGGGGTATCTGCATCACCCGGAGGCACTGGCTCCGGTACTGGCGAAAGAATTTCAATGGGTGGCCAGCAAGGCGGACACGGCGCCGAAGCCCAAACTGATGTCAGGTGAACGAGTCTTGAAATCAGCCCCTATCCGTACGGACCAGGATATTGCCGCCCTGCCTGGGGATGAGCGGGTACGTATCCTCCAGCAACTATTCGACACCTACCTGCGAACGATAGATGATCAGAAGAGCCTCGATGGTCAGCCCTTTTATGAAGTCGGCAACACTGCGCCGGTCGCGCCGACTCATCAGGATTCGACGACCAAGCTGTATGAGATCCGGGTTCGTGAGGCCCTGCAGAAGATCGTCCGCGAGCCGTTCTTCTGGGACCGTACGCCGAATGCGGTTAGAAGTCTGCTGAACGGGAAGGTGTGGGCTGTCGCGTTCGTAAAAATCGATCAACGGGATTGGGCGACCCGAACCAGGGTGCTGCCGGAAGAGAAGGCCATTGTGGTCGGAGCGCGCGACCAACGCGTTCAGCCGGCGGCCATCTTGGTGAATACCTATCGAACCGCTGCGCCCGACGACCCGTTTTATCCGGATACGCAGGGGTTGCCTATGGGCGCACTTTCGGCGGACCAGTTGGCGCGCGTGATTGCCTCGGAGATTCAGCACAATATTCAGGAAAAATCGATGACAGGCCACGTGGCGCAGGATGCGCTGACGGCTCCTAAATAGGGACAGAGCGAAGCGGCAGAGGTGGTGTATCGATGCGCCGGTCGCCCGAGTGCTTCGTTGTCTGCCGAATAAGAATCTGAAAGGACCCCCTGAGCGCCTGCTCGTGTGGTCTGATCAGGACGATCGGGTAACCAAGTCTCGCCCCGTCACCGACCAGTCCGGCATCGCCTCACTTCTGCTGCATTCGCCGCTCCCGCCTGTCCCCCAACGTCCGTTCCGGCCGTTTCTGGCGTGCGTCTCTTTGCAACAGATCTTGCTGTCGGTCGATGGTGGGTGGTCATGGCAACGCGAGTTTGTCACGAAGTAAAACATGTCCGCATTCCGGTAGACCTCTTCGTCCGAGGTGTCGAGCGTATTTAGGGGTGTCTGACTCACAAGGGAGCTGCAATTTTGAGGGGGGCTGACATGTGGCTCGATCCGGCGGCATTCCCCGGAGTCTCCCGTCCACGCACCTGCACGGAATCGCGGCGGGGTACCGAAACGCGCTTCGCAATCGGCTCCTACGGGACATCACGATGTGCGACTGACACGACGGTGGTAGACGCCGGGCTAACTAGCGGCCGGTCTGTTTCGGCTGTCCTGCTCGGGCTAATTGTATGTTCACGCTCACGACGCCCTCGTTGAGATTGCGATAGGGATAGGCGGAGGTGATGAGAGGGAGGGCATCGGCTTGGTCCTGTGTGGTCACGAGGGTGAGCGCCGGTACATACCGGCCGGAAGCGACTTTGACGCCGATCAATTTCGCGCCCGGTTCGACCACGACGTGGTCGCCGAGTTCGGTTCGAAACACAAGGGCCTGCATGCCGATAAAGGTATCGTCACCGATTCTGGCGGGTCCATGCACCTGCGATTGGTGGGCCAGGGAGACGCGCTTTCCGATATACACGGAATAGGTCTTGCCCGAGACCTGCACTTCGTTCTCCGGCAGTTCATGATCTCCTTCGAATGTCTCCAGTCCATGGATGACGACGCCGTCCTGCACGTTACTGTGATCCCCGACATAAATGTACTGTCCTTCATCACCCCGGACCGAGGCGCCTGGCGCGATGAAAATCAGCTCGCCGAGCGTTACGGATCCGATCACCGCAGCCAGGGGATGAATGCGTGCCGACGCGGCAATCGTGGGCACAGTCACGTGAGGATTAAATGTGGTGGGCACGTTGGGGGAGACCCAGCCGATCAGCGCGATGCCGATGAGGAGCACGTTCAAGCTCAGACTGAGTGAGAGGGACCAGGATCGAGGCATCTGGGTTCTCCACGAGACAACGGCACTCACTACTGCGTGGTCGACGCAGTTTTTGTCCCCTGCATGACGATGTAATGAACTCCCGCATGTAACGCTTTGCGCCATTCAGTCTCCAAGCTCGGCGTACAGTCGCCGTCGTATTCCTTGACGGTGGCGATTAAGCTGTTGACCCAGTACTCATAGAGTTGCGGCGTGATATTCATATGGCGGGCATTATGGGTATCGGCAATACGATTCAGACACAGGGTGCCGACTGATTTGCCCTCCAAATGCATCAGCATCATGGCGATCCCTTCACGCAACAACGCTTTTTGCTTCGCAAAATTGGTATGGGCGAACATCGGTCTGATGCTCGGATGGATACCGAGAAACATCTCATAGAACCGGTCGAAGAATTCCGGTTGCAGGCAGCATCGTCCATAACTTGCCGTCACTTGCTCGATCGGCATGAAACCTCCCTGGGACCGGGCTCGCAGCTCATGCTATTGAAGGTACCCCTCGTCTCCATGTCGGCGGATGACGCCTTGAACTTAAGGGATGCGTTGAGTCGGGTCATTCCCCGCACTCGGGAGTGGACCGGATCGGCCTTGAACACGTAGAATGCGCCTCCGCGGTACTCACCCTCTCTATCCGTGAGGGCGTGGGAATCGGCAGGGCTGAAACAACAGTGGGCTGACTAGGAAGGGATTGCCATGAGTGTGAAATGTGGAATCGTCGGGCTGCCAAACGTGGGCAAGTCTACCTTATTTAATGCGCTGACCAAATCGGGGATCGCTGCGGAGAACTATCCGTTCTGCACCATCGAGCCGAATATCGGCATTGTGGAGGTGCCGGATGCGCGAATGCAGGCGCTGGCGGACATCGTGAAGCCGCAACGGATGCAGTATGCGACGACCGAATTTGTGGATATCGCAGGGTTGGTGGCCGGAGCCTCGAAAGGGGAGGGCCTGGGCAACCAGTTTTTGGCCAACATTCGAGAGACCGACGGGATTGTGAATGTTGTACGCTGCTTTGAAGACGATAACGTGGTCCATGTGGCCGGCAAGGTTGATCCGATTTCCGACATCGCGACCATCGTGACGGAACTCGCGCTGGCCGACCTCACGACGGTGGAAAAGGCTCAGGAGCGGAACGTGAAGCTCATCCGATCGGGGGACAAAGATGCCGCCAAGTTGGGCGAATTGCTGGTGCAGGTGGCGGCTTGTTTGAACGAGGGGAAACCGGCCCGCACGTGGACGCTCGATCCGGCGCAGCGCGCCTTGTTGAGGCCCCTGTGCCTGCTCACCATGAAGCCCGTGATGTATGTGGCCAATGTGGCCGAGAAGGGATTTGCCAACAATCCGCTACTGGCGCGGGTGGAAACATATGCCGCGCAGGAGGGGGCGCCGGTCGTCGCTATTTGCGCCGCGTTGGAGTCAGAGATCGCGGTCCTCTCAGACGACGAGAAGCGAGAGTTCCTGACCGACATCGGGATGACCGAACCGGGGCTGAATCGACTGATCCGAGCGGCCTACCAGCTGCTGGGCCTGCAGACGTATTTCACTGCCGGAGTGAAAGAAGTCCGTGCGTGGACGATTCATATCGGCGATACCGCGCCGCAGGCCGCCGGCGTTATTCACGGTGATTTTGAGAAGGGGTTCATTCGCGCGGAAGTGATCGGGTATAACGACTTCATCGCCTGTAAGGGGGAAGCGGGGGCGAAGGAAAAGGGAAAAATGCGACTGGAAGGGAAGGAGTATGTGGTGCAGGACGGCGACGTGATGCACTTCCGTTTTAACGTTTAGTAAGGACGCGCAAAACATGGGTTGCGCCGGAACCTCCGGCTTGCTTGATTGGAGCGATGCGATGAACGAACAAGATACAGAACGGGCTGTCGGGATATTGAATCGGATCATGGAACTGGAGTTGGCCGGCGTGGTGCGCTACACCCACTATGCCCTGATGATCTATGGGTACAATCGGATTCCGATCGTGTCCTGGCTGAAGGGTAACGCGGATGAAAGTTTGGCCCATGCTCACAAGGCCGGCGAGTTGGTGACTATATTGGGCGGGCACCCC
Organism: Nitrospira sp.; assembly: GCA_024998705.1. Classification (GTDB taxonomy): domain Bacteria; phylum Nitrospirota; class Nitrospiria; order Nitrospirales; family Nitrospiraceae; genus Nitrospira_A. The sequence goes on along the minus strand of JACOEF010000233.1, from coordinate 5,970 downwards.
TCGTTAAAGATCGGTACCTTGCTCGAAACCGAGAAGCATGATGTGGGGGATATTCTGCGCGAGAGCCTGGAGCATGAGAAGGCCGCTGCCGCCTCGTATTACGAATTGCTGAAGCTTACGGAAGGCAAGTCCGTGTTGTTGGAAGAGTATGCGCGCGAGATGATCGTCGGGGAAGAGTTGCATCTCGATGAGGTCAATAAAATGCTGCGCAAATCCGGCGATGTGCAGGCGTTTCGTTCCTAACGGCTCCAGCTGCCTGACGGAGGTTTGGTCCGGAACTCCGGGCCGAGCCTCCGCCAGGGTTCCATGCGTCGATTACTGCCGCGCGCTGAAGTCGCCCACCCACCGTCGCCCGCTGCTGTGTCCTCATGTTTAACGTGATTCTGTACCAGCCGGAAATTCCTCCGAACACGGGCAACATTATCCGTCTCTGCGCCAACACGGGTGCGTCGTTGCACCTGGTCAAGCCGTTGGGATTTACGCTGGAAGACAAACAGTTGTTACGAGCCGGACTGGATTATCATGAGTTCGCCTCGATCACCGTGTACGAGAGTTGGGCGGAGTGTCTGGAACGGATACAGGATCGTCGACTGTTCGCCGTGTCGACAAAGGGCAGGCAACGGTACGATCTGGTGCGTTACACCGAAGGTGATGCGTTGGTGTTTGGCCCGGAAAGCCGTGGATTGCCGGCGGAGATTCTCGGGAGCGTATCCGACCAGCAACGGATCCGCGTTCCGATGGTGCCGGGAAGCCGCAGCCTCAATCTCTCCAACTCGGTAGCGGTGGTGCTCTACGAAGCCTGGCGGCAGGTCGAATTTGGAAAGTGCCTGTAACGAAGCGAGGAGCCCATGCCTATGGTGAATGGTCGATAGCCTGTTGCCAAGGAAATGGTGTTTTTTGTGTGCATGCTCGCAAGATTCGCGATCAGTTTCTGGGCTTCCTCTCAGCGATTCCGATTTCTGACGCTGAGTTAGTTTGGGATAAAAACATGAGTCAGTCCACGCCTATGAAAGCCTGCGTACTACGGAGAGGTTAGCCCGGACGATTCATGAATACCTGCTTCGTCGTCCGATTCTCTCACCCGGCGTGGCTTTTCTCGTTCGGCCTCCTCGACGGACTGCGCGTACGCCTACGTTGGCCATACTTGCGAGAAGCTCAGGCGGGCTTCGGTCTCGAACGCCTCGCGACGGCATTCATGAATAATCTAGGTTAGGGCCGCATCATACTCCATTTGCAACTCTCTGAACATTGCGATGGTTGCTCGAAGGTGATGCGCGTTCATCCCACACGCTTTGACGTCGTGCGGCGATATTTGCCGGTTGCTGGGTGACATGCGTGCTAGTGGCTTGCCATTTCAGGCTCAACGACAGAATTCCCGGCCTCAAACACAAATGCAAACAGCAAACGATGTGCCATGAGAGTGATGGAGCATCTTTGCCAGTTTTATAATTGGGATACGAAATGCGTGTATTGTGGGAAGGGGGAGCGCCGGGGAGGCGCCGTATCCACATGATGGCTCCTTTGGTATCGGAAGAGATACAGGCTTCGATCCTCCCTGTATGCGGATGTCCTGCAAGCAGGATCGGTTGAACAAGGTCGCTTCATGTTCCATAATAACCAAGCGAGGAGGAACGAGAACGAGGTTCCCATGAAGACGTTCCAACTCATCACCGTTGCCATGGCGACAGTGCTCTGTGTGAGCCTCGCGAGCTGCGGGAGTGGACCACGCGAACAAAGGATCGAGTTTGTCTATCTCGCGCTCGGCGCCAGTGATGCAACCGGGGTAGGAGCCACACCGCTGACTGAAGGGTACGTGTTTCTCGTCAAGCAGGAATTGGATCGGCGGATACCCGGGGTCTTCTTGATCAATCTGGGGGTGCCCGGGGCGCGTATAGACTTGATCAAGGAGCAGGTGCGCGTCGCGAAGCAACTTGGCACCAAGGCGCAGCTCGTGACCCTCTGGACCGGCGCGAACGATCTCGTGCACGGTGACGACCCGAAGACCTTTCGGCAGGATCTGCGGTTTATTCTTCAAACGCTTCGGGAAGAGGTTTCGTCAAACATTGTGATCGGCAATCTTCCGGATCTCACCCGGCTTCCCCGTTTTCAACAAGCTCCTGATCCACGCGTGACCTTGGCGCGGGTCAATGCCTATAACGAAGCCATTGCACAGGAAGCGCGCGATGTGAAGGCGTCCGTCGTCGACTTGTTTGCGCAACCGGTTCGCGAGGAACTCATCTTCGACGTGGATGGTTTTCATCCGAATGACGCCGGCCATCGCGAGATCGCTCGGCTGTTTCTGCAAGCGATCCTAGCGAAGTTGGGGGTGAAATAGCGCTTGTATGGCACAAATAGGATACAAGACGCTTGCCGAAGCCATTGAAGGGCTCAGGGAAAGAGAGTTTGCGGCGAATTTTGAACTGCTCAACAAGGCGTTCCTGGCGGTGAATAGCGGCCGAACATTCACGGCCGATCAGCTCACAATCGTTGAGCATCATCGGTTTGAAGGGGCCAGTGATCCGGACGATATGGCCGTGGTATACGCTATCGAAGCCCGGGACGGCACTCGCGGGACCATTGCCGATGCATTCGGCCCTCAAGCGAATCCCGACCTTGGCGCGTTTCTCAAGAATGTGAACATACACGAAGATCTGTAGTACCCCGTCGCAACCGAGATCCTCTCCGACAGACACTCATCGCTATTGTTTCAAATCTCCAGCACCAGTCCTATTTCGACCACCTGATCCGCCGGCAGGTGGAAATAGGAACTGGCTCGCTGCGTATTTCGTGAGAGGAAGACAAATATTTTCTCCCGCCAGATCGCCATCCCCGGTTTCGGCGTCGCCAAAAAGGTCAGCCGGCTCAGGAAGAACGTTGTCTCATCGACAGGGAGGATATGGCCGTGGGTTGCGAGGTGGGCGAGGACACGTGGAATGTCCGGCGTTTCCATGAATCCGCATCTGGCGACGACTTGAAACAGGTTTTCTTGGATGGTGGTGATTTTCAGTGGACCCCCCGATGGAACGTAAGGCACAGGCTCTGTGCGGACCGTGAGGATGTAGACCTGTTCGTGGAGAGATTTATTGTGTCTGACATTCTGCAACAAAGCGGGCGGGGTGATGTCGGGATGTTGAGATAACAATACGGCGCGGCCGGGGGTTCTGTATGGCGCCTGCGAAAGGATTTCCTGGAGAAACTGAAGCAGGGGAGGAAACTGCTCGCGCAAGTGGTCCGCCACTATCGCGCGTCCTCGCGCCCAGGTACTCATGATAGTGAACACCGCCGCGCCGAGCAGCAGCGGGAACCACCCGCCATGGGGAATTTTTTGGGCATTCGCCAGAAAGAAGGCGAGGTCGATCAGCAGGAAGCCTCCGACGGCCATGGCTGCCAGGAGCGGGTTCCAGTGCCAATGGGCCTGGACCACGCGATACATCAGGAGGGTCGTGATGATCATGGAACCGGACACGGCGATGCCATAGGCTGCGGCCAGATTACTGGACGATCCGAATGAAAGGATCAGGCCGACGGTGCCGATGAACATGAACCAATTCAAGAGGCCGAAGTAGATTTGGCCATGTTGTTCGGCGGATGTGTGGGTAATCCGCAATGGCGGGAGGTAGCCGAGCTGAACGGCTTGCAACGTCAGCGAGAAGGCCCCGGACAGCATGGCTTGTGATGCGATGACCGTTGCCATGGTCGCGAGCGCGATCAAGGGGTACAGCATCCAGTCGGGGGCCAAGAAGTAGAAGGGATTGGCCAGAGCCGCCGGGGTTCGCATGAGGAGCGCACCCTGGCCGAAATACTGGAGTAGGAGGGCGGGCAAGGCCACCACAAACCAGCCGAGTTGGATCGGCCGGCGCCCGAAGTGGCCCATGTCGGCATACAGCGCTTCGGCTCCCGTGAGGACCAGAAACACACTGCCCAGCACTAGGATGCCGACGCCTGCATGACGAATCAAAAACTGAATCGCATAGAGCGGATTGGCGGCGCGCAGGACTTACGGGGTTTGGATCAAACTGTGGAGCCCGAGCAGGGCCATCGTGACAAACCAGAGTAGCATGATAGGACCGAAGATGCTCCCAATCTTCCCGGAGCCACGGCGTTGGATCATGAACAACAAGGCAACAAGTGTGACGGTGAGCGGCAGGATGTAGGGGGTAAACACATCGGTGGTCAGCGTGAGCCCTTCGACTGCACTCAGGACCGAAATGGCCGGCGTAATGATGCCGTCGCTATAGAGAAAGGCCACGCCGATCAAGCCGCGCGTGGCGACCAAGCTGAGTCCTTTGCGGAGATCGACCGGGCGGGACTGCTGACTGAGCGCCATAAGCGCCAGGATGCCTCCCTCGCCCTCGTTGTCGGCTTTCATGACGAACAACAGATATTTCACGGTGACGACAAGCACGAGCGACCACACGATCATGGAGAGAATTCCCAACACGTTGTCGGGCGTGACCGGCAGGCCATGCGATTCGTGAAAACATTCACGCAGGGCATACAGCGGGCTGGTTCCGATGTCGCCATAGACCACCCCCATGGCGGCCACGGTGAGGGAGACGGAAGACGATTGCTGGTTGAGATGCTTGGGCATGGATGCGCGGCAGGGATTGGCCCCTATGTGCGATGCTCCTGTGTTGGAACGGGTGGACTATACCATGTTCGATGAGGGGATGCCGGTCGGTCGTGCAGGACGTCGTACGGCGGAGCATCCGCTCCCATAGGGAGAGAGGTGGAGGCTGCGCATCCGGCCTGGAAGTTGTGTGAATCTTCTGCTAGATTCCGGGTCGACTCGTGAGCACGATCAGAGGCGTCAAGCCGGCCGAGTCCTTCACGTTCATTTGCCAAGAAAGCCTCTGCGACCGGGAGCGTTGCCTCCAGCCAGATTTCGCTTTCGGAAAGTCTAACACGAACCTATGACCTCTCCAACGACGCCGACTATTTCCCCTGCAGCGCAGCAACGTATTGTCGATCTCATCGCCAAGGAACTTGAGGTGACCGCCCCGCAGATCGCGGCCGCAGTGACGCTGCTGGATGGCGGGGCGACGGTACCCTTCATTGCGCGTTATCGTAAAGAGGCCACCAATAACCTGGACGACACGCATTTGCGTACCCTGGAGGAGCGCCTCCTGTATCTGCGTGAATTGGAGGAACGACGGCAGACGATCCTGGCCTCGATCGAAGAGCAGGGCAAGCTGACAGACGAACTGCGTCGGGCGGTCGAGCAGGCTGCGACGAAACAAGCCGTGGAGGACATCTATCTTCCGTATAAACCAAAACGTCGCACCAATGCGCAGATTGCGCGCGAAGCCGGACTTGAGCCTTTGGCGAACGCGCTCCTTGCCGATCCGACGCTCGATCCGGAGCAGGAAGCCGTGGCGTATGTGAAGGTGGTGCCGGCAGCTGAAGGAGTCGAGGCCATCAATGTGCCAGATGTGAAGGCCGCGCTCGAAGGCGCGCGCGATATTCTGGTCGAGCGATTCGCCGAAACCGCCGACCTACTTGCGGCCTTGCGCGAAAAATTGTGGAACGAAGGCATCGTAACTTCTACGGTCATGCCCGGCAAGGAAACGGCGGAGGAAGAAAAGTTTCGCGATTACTACGCCTATTCGGAAACCATCCGGACGATTCCTTCGCATCGCGCCCTGGCGATGTTCCGCGGTCGTACGCTGGGCGTCTTGAAGCTCGACCTCGGTCTTGGCGAGAGCCTCGATGCTATGGTGCCGCATCCCTGCGCGGCGATGATTGCCGCCCATTTCGGCATCGAGCATCGTGGTCGTCGTGCCGACAAATGGCTCGCCGATGTTTGCTACTGGGCCTGGCGGGTGAAGGTGCATCTGCATCTGAGCACGGAGCTGCTGCTGCAGGTGCGTGAGGCGGCGGAAGCGGAGGCGATTAAGATTTTCGGGCGCAATCTCCATGAGCTTCTGCTGGCGGCGCCCGCCGGGCCGAAGGCCGTGCTCGGTCTTGATC
>JACOEF010000167.1 GCA_024998705.1 Nitrospira sp. | reverse complement strand
TCCCCAGGGGGCGAGCCACCTGAAGGGCGAGCAACAGGAGCAACGTGAATACGATGACGGCGAGTATCACCACCCAACCTCTGGCCAGGGAGCGGCCGGTTGCGTGCAGGGCATCCCGATAGAGATGCAGGGTCGAGGTAAATACAGTCAACATGGGGTGTTCGCAAGGAGGCCGTTGCGCATCAGGGGGAAGTCCCTCCGCCCAGAGAAACCGGTTCCGTCCAATCGAGGCGGACAATAAGCCGGAAGCACCCGGGAGGTCAAGTCAAGCCACGGACCCTTCGCCGTAGAACAGGGGCGGGATGCGGCCTGGGAGGCGGTATTGACTTGAGCAGCGATGTGATTATGTTCTTTCAGTAGATACACCCACCCAGGAGTCAGCCACATGGATATGAACCGGATGACCGTCAAGCTACAAGAGGCCTTGCAGAGCGCATCCGCCCTTGCCATGCGCCGGGGACACCAGGGAATTGATGTCGAACACCTACTCCTAGCCCTCATGGAGCAAGAAGGGGGGATAGCCGGATCCTTGCTCGAACAAGCCGGGGTCTCTCCTGCGGCTGTTCGTCAAGCTGCGGAGCAAGCCCTGACCAAAGTGGCTCAAGTTCATGGACCGGGCGCGGCTCCCGGGCAAATCCACCTCACGCCCCGCCTGGGGTCACTGCTGACGAAAGCCGAAGATCGGATGAAGGAACTCCATGACGATTTCGTGAGCGTCGAGCACATGATTCTGGCCATGGTGGAAGAAGGCGGTGTCTTCCGCCGGCTCAATCTCACACGCGAACGCCTTCTGACGGCCTTGCAGCAGGTTCGAGGAAATCAACGAGTGACCAGTCAAGACCCTGAAGGCACCTATCAGGCGCTGGATAAATATGGGCGCGACCTCACGAAACTCGCCGGGCAGGGCAAGTTGGATCCAGTCATCGGTCGAGATGATGAAATCCGGCGAACCATCCAGATTCTCTCGCGTCGAACCAAGAACAACCCCGTTCTCATCGGTGAACCGGGTGTCGGCAAAACGGCCATCGTGGAGGGACTCGCACAACGCATCGTCAAGGGAGACGTGCCGGAGGGGCTCAAACAAAAACGTGTCGTCGTCCTCGATATGGGCGCGCTGGTGGCCGGGGCCAAGTTCCGTGGCGAGTTCGAAGAACGATTAAAAGCCGTCCTGAAAGAAGTCCAATCGGCGCAGGGCCAAGTGCTGCTCTTCATCGATGAACTCCACACCGTGGTGGGGGCCGGCGCGGCAGAAGGTGCCATGGATGCCGCCAATCTCCTCAAACCGATGCTCGCCAGAGGAGAAATGCACCTCATCGGAGCCACCACCCTGGACGAGTATCGCAAACACATTGAGAAAGACGCCGCGTTGGAACGTCGCTTTCAAACGGTCCTCGTGGACCAGCCGACCGTGGAGGATACCATTTCAATCCTCCGCGGTCTGAAAGAGCGCTACGAAGTGCACCACGGGGTGCGGATCAAGGATGCGGCGCTGGTCGCCGCAGCCAAATTATCGAACCGCTATATCGGCGATCGGTTTCTTCCGGATAAGGCCATCGATCTCGTCGACGAATCTGCCGCACGTCTTCGAACGGAGATCGACAGTTTGCCGGCCGAGTTGGACGAAGTCTCGCGCAAGGTGCTTCAGCTTGAGATTGAACGGGAAGCACTGAAAAAGGAAACGGATGCGGGCAGCAAGGCACGGCTGCAATCGATTGAAAAAGAACTGACCGAGAAAAATCGCGACCTTCAGGCACTCAAGACGCGCTGGGAATCGGAAAAGACGTCCGTCAGTAAGCTCAGGAAAATCCGTCAGCAGATCGAAGACGTCAAACAGAAAATCGAACAGTCCGAACGAGCATATGACTTGAATAAAGTCGCTGAGCTGCGCTACGGCGAATTGCCGAGACTTGAACGGGAGCTCGAGCTGGAGCAGCAACACCTCGGCAAGAAACAAAACGAAAGCCGCCTCCTCAAAGAAGAAGTGGATGAGGAGGATATTGCCGCCGTCGTCAGTCGGTGGACCGGCATTCCCGTCACACGCCTGGTCGAAGGTGAAATGGAAAAGTTGCTGAAGCTGGACGAGCTCCTGCACCGACGTGTGGTGGGGCAGGAGCAGGCCGTCACAGCGGTCGCGGATGCCGTCTTGCGGGCGCGCTCCGGCATCAAGGATCCCAATCGTCCGATCGGCTCGTTTCTATTCCTCGGGCCAACCGGTGTCGGCAAGACGGAACTGGCACGGGCGCTTTCGGTCACGCTGTTCGATGACGAATCCAACCTCATCCGCATCGATATGTCGGAGTATATGGAGAAACACACGGTCGCGCGACTGATCGGCGCCCCTCCCGGCTATGTGGGCTACGAAGAAGGCGGCCAGCTCACCGAAGCCGTGCGGCGACATCCGTTCTCCGTGATCTTGTTCGACGAAATCGAAAAGGCGCATCACGACGTCTTCAATATTCTCCTGCAGGTCCTCGACGATGGACGACTGACTGATTCTCAGGGCCGCACCGTGGACTTCAAGAATACCGTGCTGATCATGACGTCGAACATCGGGAGCCAACACATCCTGGAAGCGCAACAGGCCGGGGCCTCCTATGAAACGATGAAGGCTCAAGTGACTGGAGAACTACGGGCACACTTCCGACCGGAATTCCTGAACCGGGTCGATGAAATCGTAGTCTTCCATGCCTTGGGCAACGAACACCTGGCGAAAATCGTGGAGATCCAGTTGGAGCGGTTGCGGGCCCGGTTGGTGGAACGGCGGATTACGCTGACGGTCACGCCGGATGCACTGCAGAATCTCGGTCGACGCGGGTATGATCCCGTGTATGGGGCGAGACCGCTAAAGCGGCTCATTCAGCAGGAAATCGAAACCCCTATGGCGCGTCAGCTGATCAAAGGCGAGTTGCGGGATGGGGATACGGCAGTAGTGGATCTCAAAGACGGGCACATCGCGATTGTACCGACGGTCGCGCCATAAGTACCGACGGCACGAGTGAGGAGGGGCAGAACATACGGATCGTGTTATCCGATGAGCACCGCCCCTCCCTTTGTGTCTGTATCCTTACCACTGAAGTGTTTCTTATCGATTCGCCATTCGGTTTGCGACACGTCCAACCGATGTCCCTTGATCGTGTGGAAAGACCCCCGGCTGAACACCACCCGATTGCCCTCTTTTAACTCCAACGTAAAGACCACCGTCCCGGACTCTTCGTGCTTCAACGACACCGTCGTCGGACTCTTCGCGAGCTGATAGGCGCGCCGCTCATTGAAGGTCAGATTACTGTCGACGACCTTCGCCATCATACGACCCACGTCATCGAACAGCGCGAAATTTACGAGCAATGCCCGCGCCGGTTCCTTGATGGCCACTTCAAATTGCGGCACCCCTTCGATATCGATGATGCCGTTGGAATTCCGATACAGATTGGAACCGACTTCAATATCCATCGCCACAACTCCTTATACTGCACGGCACCGGGGCATGCCCGCTATGCCTTCTTGATACGGTCCAAAATCAACGCAATACAGCCGCCTAACAATCCACCGCCCAGAATGGTCGTCATCAACTCCACCAGCTTCAGCTCCCATACCGAGCCTTGAGCCTGGAGCGCTTCGCGGATGCCGCCCTGCAACAGAATAACGGCCAACGCCATGGTCGCGCCGACAATGAACCACCACGCGAACACGCGCGCAGTATGGATGACAGAAGAGTCCTTCACAGCTCCACTCGACGATCAAAACTTCGGTACTGAATCGCTTCGGCCAGATGTGCCGGCTCGATACTACCAGACTCGGCCAAGTCGGCAATAGTGCGCGCCACCCGCAAGATCCGTCCGTGCGCACGAGCCGAAAACCCCAACCGGGTCATCGCCTGTTCCAGCAACTCCCGGCTTGGAACATCCAGTGCACAATACTGCTTCAGGTGGCGCGGTTTCAATTGGGCATTGGTGTAAATCCCATCGCCACGATACCGTTCTGCCTGGCGGGCCCGCGCAGCCATCACCCGTGAGCGGATCATCGTCGAAGAGTCAGTCGTGGCTACCTCGTCACCCAGTGCGCGAATCGGTACGGCCGGTACTTCGATCTGCAGATCAAGACGATCCAGCAATGGGCCGGATAAGCGCCCCCGGTACCGTCGTACCTGCGTCGCGCTACAGACGCAATCCTTGCTTCGATCGCCATAATAGCCACAGGGACAGGGGTTCATCGCAGCGACGAGCATAAACCGGGCAGGAAACCGCAGGGAACCACTGGCGCGCGTCACCGTCACATGGCCATCTTCAAGCGGTTGCCTCAGTCCATCCAGGGTCGCACGTCCGAACTCACCGGCCTCATCCAGAAACAGCACCCCGTTGTGAGCCAACGACACTTCCCCGGGTCGTGGTATCGTTCCCCCACCGATCAGGCCGGCCTCGGAAATACTATGGTGCGGGGCCCGAAACGGCCGGCGCCGCAGGAGCGGCTGCTCTTGGGAGAGCTGCCCGACCACACTATGAATGCGGCTGGTCTCCAGCGCTTCCTCCTGGGCCAACAATGGCAAGATTCCCGGCAGACGGCGCGCCAGCATGGTCTTACCGGACCCGGGCGGCCCCATCATGAGCAGGTTATGTCCGCCCGCCGCAGCCACCTCAAGCGCCCGTTTCGCATGCGCCTGCCCCTTCACATCGGCGAAATCTTCATCTTCAGGAAGCCCGGAAGAGGCCAAACCATCAAGAGACACGGTCATCTTCGCAATCGGCAGCGTCCCGCGCAGGAATTCCACTGCCTGCGGCAGCGTCTGGATCGGGAACACCTCAGTGCCTTCGACCAGCGCGGCCTCTCCGGCATTCTCGGCGGAGACCAGCACCGGATGTCGACGGCGACACACGACGCCGATCGAAAGCGCGCCAGGGATAGGCTTCAGGCGACCATCCAGTGAAAGTTCTCCGACAAACACAAAATCCTTGACCGCTTCAGGCGGAATGATATCTTCAGCCGCCAGAATGCCCAGCGCAATGGCCAGATCCAGGCCGGCACCTTCTTTCTTGATATTCGCGGGAGCCAGATTGACTGTGACTTTTTTCACGGGAAAGTGAAAGCCGCTATTTTTG
>JACOEF010000165.1 GCA_024998705.1 Nitrospira sp. | reverse complement strand
TCTCTCTCCTTTCCCTTCGCCACAAGCGCCGATGTTTCACTACCATGCATGATTATTTCGCGGCCTAACACAACTCGACACACACTGCATTCAGTACCCTATCGCACCGGCAGACAAGTTTCTCGCCGGTGTGACCTTAATCGCAATCCGATCATTGACCGTCTTGCAAATCTGCTCACACATACCACATCCGACACACCGTTCAGGAGCCACCACCAGATGGAGTGCGTGAAAATCCATCGAGAGGGCCTCAACAGGGCATTTCGACACACAGGCATGGCAGCCCTGGCCTGCCGTGCAGACACGGTGCGACACCGTCGCCAGCCCCATCCGCACATCAAAACAGTCGGCAACCGGCAGAAGTGCCTCAGTCGCACAGGCGGCGATACAGGGTAAATCGTCGCATAATTCGCACGCAATCTGATTCGAAAAAATGACCGGCGTCCCGTTCGACAGGTCACTCACGATTGCGCCCGGCGGGCAGGCTTCCATGCAATCGCTGCAGCGTGTGCACCGCTCAAGAAACAGTGCCTCATCGACAGCACCCGGAGGACGCAGCCAGTCTGTTCGGAGGGGTGCGACCGGCTGCGCGCGGGGCGCATCCTTGTGGGCCGCAAATTCCCGCGCGGCCTTCGCCACCGACACGACAGAGTCCTTCAGAAAATCACGACGCCCGTATTTGGGATCAGCGGCCATGATGCACTCCGATTACATCACACCGTCGGCCCGCAACTTGTACACTTCCACGCAACGATCACAGGCCCCGTATTCGACATCCCAGCCCGGGTGGTTTTCGCGGATGAAGTCCAAGATATATTTTTCCAACTTGGTCTCCATATCTTCCACCCAGGTGTACGTCGGAAATCGGCAGAGCGGACAGGGAAACCCGGGCATGAGCATCACCTTCGTGCTGGTCTCCGGAATTTCTCCGCCCTCGACATCCACTGCGCGATCGAGGATACGCAACGTGTCGGTCGCCATTTCCACCAATTCGGAATGGGTGAAATAGCTCGTCTGCCACAACCCTTCGAAGACGGATTTCAACTGGGCCGGTGGAATCTTGCGATACCACGACCGAAACTCCTTGAATCGATCTTCCTTCTGGAGCATCGGCTCCTTGCCTGAAGCGATCAAGCGGCTGTCGACGCTGATATTCCAGAGAATACGATAGCGGTGCAGGATGAGCGTTTCTTCGCCGGGATTCTGTCCGACCCGCGTATCAGGGTCGTACCCAAATGCCGGGTCAAGCATGTCATGGATGTGCAGGAGTTCGTGACGACAGTACCGCGTCAACGCCGGATCGTAGAACCGCCGTGGAATCAGCTTGATGCCGACTCCCTTGAGGCCCTTCTCCTCGAATTGCTTGGCCAGGTCGTGCTCGACGGAACCCCATTTGCGCAACACGTCGACCCCTTCCTGATCCTCCTTGAGCACCCCCTTGACCAGGACGATTCCGACCCGCTGCTTCAGCTCCGGAAATTCATTAAACGCGTCACGGATGATATCGGAGAACCCCCAGATGCCGAACAAATACTGATACAGCTTCTTGAACTCCGCCTCGCGGTCATCAAGCGTGAATTTTTCATAAATCGGATCGGCCAGTTCATGAAACTCTTTATAGTAAGTCGGATCCCCTTCCCGCTCCGTCTTTTCAATAAAGGAATCGATGACTTCCTGCAGTAAGGCTGGCTGAAAACGGATCTCCATCGACGGCTTGGAAACTTCTACTCCGGTTGCCATAAGACCTCACATGTTCTGGTTCGGTGAAGGGATAAAACCCGCACAGGTACTGCGCTTGACTTGCTCCCAGTCGTTCTCTTACGATCATCGAAACGACTGCCGATTATACAAACCCCTTGGCGTTTTTTGCAAACCGTTGAGGGTCGGCCGGGGCACAATGGCCCCCGCTCAGCACAGCGACGAGGCACAAACTTTTATGAGCAATCAAACGACAGCGCCCCTGACCACCCCTGCAACAGGACAACCGAACAGCCAGAGCGGAACCGCACAGCCCCCCCCCGTGGACCATTTAGCATATTGGAAAGCGGGGTTTCGTGAACTGAAGACGTTTCGAGGACACTCGCACGGCGTGTGGTCCGTCGCCTACGCGCCCGATGGTCAGACGATTGTCAGCGGCGGCGTTGACCGCTACGTCCGTGTCTGGGACATTGAAACCGGACGACTCCTACGTTCTTTAAGGGGCCACACCGCCGACATTCGCGCTCTGGTCTTCACGCCGGACGGCCGCACGCTGGCGTCAGGCAGTGAAGACCGGACCATCCGCCTCTGGAACCCGAAAACCGGCGAGCCGACCAAGCTCTTATTTACCCGGTACGATCACAATGTCTGCAGCCTGTCGCTGTCTCCTGACGGTCTCATGCTGGCCCGCGGCAGCCACAATAAGGACATCAAGATCTGGGAAGTCACGACCGGCACCGACCTCATGACCCTGCTCGGGAAAGACCAATACGATCACCACTGGTCAGTCTGTGTGGCATTTTCCCCGGACGGGATGCACCTCGCCAGCGGCTCCGACATCGGCAAGATTAGAATCTGGGAGGTGCTGCCGAGCGGAGAGGAAAAAATTCTCCACAATGGCCATTGGGAAGAAACCGCCGAGGACTCAACGGAAACCCGCGGCTTCTTCATCGAAGACGACGGAGGATTCCAAAAACCAATGGAGTTCTGGATCGGTGCGATGGTCTTTACGCCGGATGCAAAAATGCTGATCACGGGAAGCCGTGACAACACGATCCGTTTCTTTGAAATGCCGACGATGAACGAACTGCGCGTCGTGCGCGGACATAATGGATGGGTTCGGTCGTTAGTAGTCTCCCCCGACGGCCAAGTGCTCATCAGTGCTGGGGATGACAACACCATTCGCTTCTGGGACATCGCCACGGGCCGCAACTTCCGAACCGACAAAACCCATGGTGGGCCCGTACGTGGGATCGCCCTCTCGCCGGACGGACTACGCCTGGCCAGCGCGTCATGGGATCGTACGGTGAAGTTGTGGGAAGGCGGCGTGGAGCCGGCAGACTAACCTACTCCTCTCTCTCCTCCGCCTCCCCCTTGGCGGAGGAGAGCCCGTACCGCTTGCATTTATCCCACAAGGCCTTTCTCGACAACCCGAGGATCGTAGCGGCATTGGTTCGGCTGCCCTCCACCTGCTTCAAAACCGCGGCAATATAGTCCCGCTCAAATGCTTCCCGGGCAGTCGCGAGTGTCACCGGAGCGCTCGACTCCGGCTTCTCAATGTGCGCCATCAATCCTTCCGCACAAAAACCGCAGCCCGCTTGAGGCGCCCCGCCGAGATAGGGACAGGTCTGAAACCCGCAAAGGTCCCAGGGCTGCACGGCTTCTCCGTCACGCCCCAAATCGGCGGCACGCTCCACCAGTTGCTCCAGCTCGCCGACATTGCCGGGAAACGAATAATGCAACAGCAACTCGCGACTGGGTTGCGCAAAGCCGTCCAGAGACTTGCCAAGGGTGGCCAACTTAGTCTCCAGCACATGCTCGGCGATCACCAACACATCTTCCCGCCGCTCGCGCAACGGCGGGACCACGATCTGCACGGCCGTCAATTGAGCACAGAGCTCTCGATGAAATTGCCCCTGCTCAGCCATTTCCTTCAGGCCACGCGTAGCCGCACCGATGATGCGGACATCCACGGCGATGGATTCCCGCCCGCCGACGCGCTCACATCGCCGTTCTTGAAGCACGTGCCACACCTTCGCCTGGAGGTCGACAGAAAGCGAATCCATGTCATCGAGCAGCAAGGTTCCCTGGTGTGCCAACTCGAATCGTCCACGTCGCTGGCGCAGCGCCCCTGGAAACGCGCCCTTTTCGTGACCGAATAACTCGGCCTCCAGGAGAGCCTCGGGAAGGTCCGCGCAACACACCTTGATCAAGGGCTGATCGCGCCGGGGACTATTCAAATGAATGGCATGGGCCACCAACTCCTTGCCCGTCCCGCGCTCGCCGATCAGTGACACTGGTGCCTCGGTCGCGGCCACCAACTTGATCTTCTCCAGTAAGGCGCGCATCTGATGGTTACACCCGAGGATCCCGCCGAAACTAAATCGGTCCTCCAGCACCTCTTTCAACTCACTATTTTCCCGCCGCAACCCAAGAATTTTCCCCACGCGCTCGACGATCAACAGTAGCTCATCCATTTGAAACGGCTTCGTGATGTAGTCGTACGCGCCCAGCTTGATCGCACCCACTGCCGTATCAACTGATCCATGGGCGGTGATCAAAATCACTTCCGTCGTCGGAGTCCGATCTTTACAGGCTTTCAAGATGGTGAGCCCATCGGCGCCGGGAAGGCGCAGATCGGTAATCACGATTTCGAATTGCCGGGTACCCAAGATAGTCAGCCCCTCTGTCCCGGTCGCCGCCGCCATGACCTCACAGCCGATGCCCTCCAAGGCATCCAGCATGGACAGTCGCATCAGCGGTTCATCGTCAATAATCAGTACCTTCAGCCCTTTCACGAAAACCTCCCGATGGCGTGTCGTTCCGTCGCAAGCGGAATGGAGACGGTAAAGGTGGTCCCTTTGCCGACTTCACTCTCGACCACAATCTTACCTCCATGCCGTTCCACAATACCCAGGCTGACAGACAGGCCAAGTCCGGTGCCTTCCCCTTCATTTTTGGTGGTGAAGAACGGGTCAAATATCCGCGGTAACACCGAGGAAGAAATGCCGTAACCGGAATCCTGAATCCGGACCAGGCAATGAGCCTCGTCCATCGACGTACGGATGGTCAACACCCCGCCGTTCCGCATCGCTTGAATCGCATTCAACACAAGATTCATCAACACCTGCTCCATCATATGTCGATCGATCATCAACTCGGGAAGATCGGGCGAGAGGGCCGTCTCCAGCTGCACCCGGTGGGGAACAAACAAATGGTCTGTCAGGAGCAACACCCGATTGACGACGTGGTTGATATCGGCCAGCGCAAGTTCTGGATTGTGCTGCTGCGAGAAATCGAGCAGTTGCCGGACGATCCGTTGCACCCGCCGCAACCCGTCTTCCATCGACGCCAGGTACTCCTCCTGCCTGGACGGCGACAGGGTCCCCTTACGCATGTTGTAGAGGCAATTAAGAATCCCCCCCAGCGGATTGGTGATCTCGTGCGCCACCCCCGCAGCCAGCTTTCCTACCGACGCCAGTTTCTCGGAGTTTCTGATTTGTTGCTCAAGCTTCTTCGTGTCCGTCATATCGCGGGCGATCCCGAGCACCCCAAGAATCTCCCCCTCCACCCCGTGAAGCGGGGACACGCTGACCATGACGGAACGCGGCTCGCCGGATTTCGTCAACACTTCGACCTCATAGACCTGCTTCACCCCGATATCCAACGTCGATTTCAACCGACGCCCCCGATGCCGCTTGGAGAGCAAGCCCAGATACGGACGCCCCAATAGATCTTCCTTGGCGTATCCCCACGCCAGAATCTTGCTGTTCACATACGTGAAACACTGCTCCTTATCGAGCGTGTAAATGACGTCATTGGCGTTCTCCAGGAGGTTCTCAAGGTACTGCTTGGTCTCTTCGATCTCGCGGGTTCGCTCGCTGACCTTCGCTTCCAGCTCCTGCTGGTAGGTATGCATCTGCTGCTCAAGCCGTTTCCGGTCGGTGATGTCGCGAAGTTGAACCATCACCCACGTATGGTCGCTGCCGCGCACCAAAATCAGGTCCATTTCCACCGGCGTTTTCCTGCCGGCGGCATCGCGCACGGTGAATTCCTGAGTCGGCACCTGGCGCTCGCCGGCACGGATCTTTTCCAGCAGCATCCGCATCTCATCATGGTGGACCGGTTCGACCACGTTGAGAATACTGCTTCCGACGACCTGTTCCTCCGAGTAGCCCAGCGCCTGCTCTTCCCGTTTGTTGACGGCGACAATCACGCCGTCTTCTCCCACCATAAACACTGAGTCCGCCACCAAATCGAACAGCGCCTTGTAGCGTTCTTGCGAGGCCACCAGTTGCTGCGTGCGCTCGTTGACCGCTTGTTCGAGCCTGGTCGTGTACTGATGGATTTGCTCCTCCAGCAGGCGCCGTTCCGTGACATCGCGGACAAATGCGCGCGAGTGGACCAGACCGCCGCCGCTTTCAAACAACGCCGTTGCGTGGATTTCCACATCGATCGGATGACCGTCCCCAGCCACGAACACCGTTTCTATCGTGCTGCGCCCTTGCGAGACCAATCGCTCCAGATAGGCCAACACCTCCGTCTCACGGCCCTTGGGAACGAGATCCCAGAGACGCATTCGCAACATCTCTTCCAGGGAGTACCCGAGCTTGTCCAGACCGGTCTTGTTCACATGGACAAACCGGCCGGCCTTATTCAGTTGATAGATCATCTCCGGGGAATGCTCGATGAGATCGCGATATCGCTCCTCCAGCCGACGGACCTCCTCCATCCGTTGCTCGATCTGCTCGAACGAGGTGCGCAGGTTTGCCGCCATTTTATTGAAGGCTTCCGCCAGTTGCTCGATTTCATCGCCGGTTTTCAGTTCCAGTCGCTGATCCAACCGTCCGCTTCCGATCCGCTGCACCCCTTCGTGCAAGAGCCCGATCGGACGCGCGATGCGCCGCGCAACCATCAACCCCGTCATCAACAGCACACCGAACACCCCTAGGCCATACACCGTCACTTGCACGACAAGCCGCGAGAGCGGCGCATAGGACTCGGACGGGTCCTGCCGGACAAATGTCACCCATCGCTTGCCGCCCAAACTATCGGGTGTCAATTCAGTCCCCAACCGGACCGGCGCAAACCCCACGATCGAGTTCTGTCCGCCATGCGAATCCGTCACGACCGTGGTCCAGCCGGCGACGCTTCCGCTGATGGCGCTTACCAGCTCAGGCTTCACCGCATGTTCTTCCGGCGCCAACACGGGACAGATCAATGGAACCCCGTCCGAGTTGAATAACATGGCATGCCCCGTCTGCCCCACGGTGGCTTCCGATACGGAATGAAACAGGGTATCCCGACGCAGAAGAACCGTGACCGCACCGATCGTCACATGCTGCTCATCGTCGATGATCGGCGCCGACACGTTGACGACGTGGGTGCCGAAGGCCGGGTCGAAAAAGATGTCGCTGACAAAGACCTTGCCCGTGCCCCGTTTCATCACCGCCTGCCACCAAGTAGCCTTGCCATGGTAATACTCGACCTGCGGGATCGAACTCACCACGAGCGCGCCGCGGTTGTCCGTCACAAAAATCCCCACATAGTCGGCTTTCCGGATGTCATGCCATCGAATCAGGTAATTGGTCACGATCCGGTTGATGAACAGCGGGAACTCGCTCTGCTTGTCCCGTTGACGCCAC
>JACOEF010000858.1 GCA_024998705.1 Nitrospira sp. | reverse complement strand
TCTTTCATTTCTCCGTTAAACCAAATCAGCAATGGAACAGACATTTTCACAAAGCGAACTGGAGGCCATCGCAGCCGCGCTAGCTGACACGTCAGAAGGTTTGACGGGCTTCGAAATCGGGCACCTTCTCTCTTCATTGAGATTCGCAGACCCTACGCCCACCATCACCAAGTGGAAGCGCCTACACAATGCCTTCGTTGAGCGACAGAACTTTAGCCGAAACCGTCGCGCCATCCTGGAGTTTGTACGACAGGCTTTGAAGCCGGAACGACATGCAAAGAAAGCTGATCGTTTTGAGGCTTTGAGAGGAAATGTGAACCGTGCGCTGGCTTTCTCAGGGCTCGCCGTTGATGCTTCGGGTAAGCTGTACAGCTGCGCACAAGCTCAGACCATTTCGGAGGCCACTAAGCGGGCTCAGGACTTACGCGAGGGTCTTAGTACTAGAGGCATCCATGCTGATGTACTACGTTTCTGTCGGGCCGAGTTGGTGGGAGACAATTATTTTCATGCCGTCCTGAGGCAACAAAGAGTGTCGCCGACAAGTTACGATCACGAAGCGGTTTGCTGGAGGATGGCGCGAATCTGGTCGATAGGACACTGGCCGGTGATACTCCAATGCTAGCCATTAATCCCCTTTATACAGAGAGTCAAAGAAGCGAACAGCGTGGGTTTGCAAATCTGGTTAAAGGTACCTTTGGCATGTTCAGAAACACCACAGCGCACGAAGCTCGGATACTATGGGCCATGAACAAGGCCGATGCCGAAGACCTTTTGTCTCTTGTCTCTCTGATTCATCGCCGCCTTGACTCCGCAATCAAGCAGTAGATTTGTTCCTAAAGGGGCACCGAAGATGATTATTGAATGTTCGTACTGTGAGGCGAGAGTAGACGCGAAGATCATTGCCCAAAATATTGACCGCTACGATCCGGAGTTTGATCCGGGGAAATTTCGCGTAGTACTTTTGGAATGCCCTACATGCCAGAATTCCTTGGTAGCCGGACAAGTGGAGGAAGGGGGAGAGTGGGATGCCCCAACAAGGCTGTGGCCCTCACCAGAAAAATATCTATCCTACGACATACCGGAGATAGTTCGAACATCTTTGGAAGAGGCAAAGCTTTGCTTCAAAGCTCGCGCTTATGCTGCTTGCGCTGTTATGTGTGGTCGTTCACTTGAAGGGATCTCGCGACACCATTCGACTAAGAGTCAATATTTGGCGGGTGGTCTGAAGGAGCTTCAAGAACGCGGCATTATAGATGGTAGACTTTTTGAATGGGCTGAGGAACTGAAGAAATCTAGAAATATCGGAGCGCATGCAACCGGAGAAAAGGTTTCAAAGCAGGATGCACGTGATCTCTTAGACTTCACAAATGCGATTTGTGAATATATCTTTGTTCTAACTGAACAGTTCCAAAAGTTTATGGAAAGACGTACAGCTCAATTGGATAAGAAACTAACAGCAGCATCAATTAAGCGGTCCTTTGATGTTTCTTAGCGGGACCTTAGCTGCAAGGGCCAATCTCACAACTAAGGTCCTCCAAGGCTCAATTTCGAGGCGGTCTAATCAGCACTGCCTT
>JACOEF010000408.1 GCA_024998705.1 Nitrospira sp. | reverse complement strand
CGGCAAGGCCCACGGGCTCCTGCTCAAAGATCCCCATCTCCTGAGTCGGGCCCTGCTCGTCGTCGACAAGGACAATAAGGTCCAGTATCTCCAAATCACTCCCGAGCTCGCGCAACTGCCGGACCTCGAGGAAGCATTCCGGTTCGCGCGTAAACTGGTCACGGCCAGCTGAGGCCGGCGTCCGGCCATGGAGCGTCGCGCGTATCTCGCACAGGCAGCGAAGAGCGTATGGTGGATGGCTGAGAACAGGGAAGGCAGGAAACCGTCTCGATGAGCGCAGGGCTCTGTTTCACAACGAGAGACGCGTCACACGTTACGAAGCACGGGAACTAACCAACACACCATGGCTCACTACGATTTGCTGGTCATCGGAACCGGCCCGGCAGGGCAGAAGTCCGCAATCCAAGCGGCGAAACTCGGCAAGCGGGTCGGCATCGTCGAGCGCAAACGGGTTGTTGGCGGCGTCTGCACCAACACCGGCACCATCCCCAGCACATCTCTCCGCGAGGCCGCACTCTATCTGTCGGGTTTCCACCAGCGCAGTCTGTATGGCGCCAGTTATCGCGTCAAACAGGACATTACGATGGAGGATCTCACCTTCCGCGCCAACCACGTCATCACTCGGGAAATCGAAATCATCCAGCACCAGATGACGCGCAACAAGGTCGACCTCCTCTTTGGGACGGCCGCGTTCGTCGATCCGCACCGCCTGCGCATCGAACGCGCCGACGACCACGTAGAACACACCGCCGACTTTGTGGTGATTGCCTGCGGAACACTTCCTGCCAGGCCCTCCCACATTCCCTTCGACGACCACAGCATCATCGACACCGATGGACTGCTGGCGTTGAAAACCCTCCCCAAGTCCATCACCATCATCGGCGGCGGCGTGATCGGCGCGGAATATGCCTCGATCCTGGCCACCATGGGCATCCACGTCACCCTGATCGAACGTCGTCCTCGCCTGCTGGAATTTGTCGATCAGGAGACGATTGAAGCCCTCCAGTACCACATGCGTGGCATCGGCGTGACCCTCCGTTTCAACGAAGAAGTCGTGTCCGTCGAGCGACAGGCGCAGGAACAGGTCATTGTTCGGCTGAAAAGCGGCAAAGAGATCGCCGCGACCACGGTGCTCTATTCGGTCGGCCGTACCGGCGCCAGCGCCGAACTCAACCTGGAAGCGGTGGGACTCTCGGCAGACGACCGTGGGCGCTTGACGGTCAACGAGCATTACCAGACGGCCGTGCCCCACATTTATGCGGCGGGCGACATTATCGGCTTCCCCGCGCTGGCCTCGACCTCCATGCAGCAAGGGCGCCATGCTGCCTGCCACGCCTTCGGCATTCCCTGCCAGACCCAATCCGATCTGATGCCCTATGGCATTTATTCGATCCCCGAAATTTCCATGGTCGGCCGTAATGAGGACGACTTGACCAAACACGGCATCCCCTATGCCGTCGGTATCGCCCGCTACCGGGAAATCGCCCGTGGTCAAATCATCGGGGACGAACTCGGCATGCTCAAACTGCTCTTTCATCACAAAACCCGGCACCTGCTCGGCGTACATGCGATCGGCGACGGCGCCACGGAACTCATCCACATCGGCCAGACCGTTATGGCCTATCACGGCCAGATCGATTATTTCGTGGACACTGTGTTCAACTACCCGACACTCGCGGAGTGTTACCGCGTCGCCGCCCTCGACGGCATTAATCAATTGCCCAGACCCTGGCCGCCGAGAGTGTGACGGGTCGCCAACTGCAATGCACAATGTTCACTGTTCAATGGACGATTGAAGATCGAGTATTGCGCATGACGTGGCACGACGAAGGAGGAATCAGATGTCGTTTTCGAACCATCTTCGAAAGTTGGCCCAGCCGGTCTGGGATGCCCAGCTGACGCATCCGTTCGTCGTGGCCCTCGGAAAGGGCACGTTGGCGGAGCGCAAGTTCCGCTACTACATCCTGCAGGATGCCCGCTTTCTCGCGGATCTGGCGCGCGTATTTGCCGCCGGCTCTTTGCGGGCGCCCGACTCCGAATCCGCACTACGCTTTGCCAAGCTGGCCGAAGAAACTATTACCGTGGAACGCAGCCTTCACGAAACCTACGGTAAGCGCTGGAAACTCGCCCCCCATGACATGCTAAACGAGCCGATGGCTCCTACCAACTATGCCTATACTCGTCACATGCTGGCGGTCGCCCAGAGCGGTACGGCCACCGAGATCACGGTGGTGGCCCTCCCCTGTGCCTGGATCTACTGCATTGTCGGCAAACACTTTCTCAAGAACGGCCCGCCGCCCGCCAAACATCCCTACCGGGATTGGCTGATGCTCTATGCCTCGCCGGAGTTTGAGGCGGTGCAGGAATGGATGCGGGCCCGAGTCGATACCTGGGCGCGCACGGCAGGACATGAGGAAAAGAAGCGCATGGAGCAGGCATTCCTGATCAGCTCGAAGTACGAGTGGATGTTTTGGGAAATGGCCTGGAACGAGGAGAAGTGGCCGGTGTGAGGGGGCGAGGGAGGAGGCCAGGCTCTTCCGCGTAAAGTCACACCACCGGCGCGCTCTGCCAACGGCTCCCTTGGCGTCTGAACTTGCTACGTTTCCCTACCGGGAAACGTAGCTTCGGACAGCAGACGCCACCGGCAAGGCGGGCGGTGCGAGCCTTTGGCCAGAGCAAAATCACCGCCGGCGCTGTGAGCACGGTCAGAGCCTACCCGCCTCCCTCGCCAGTCGCACATCCCCGTAGGAGGGGATGGCGGGGATAGGATGGTAGAGATGGCAGATCTCCTCGCATCGGAGACCAAAGCTTCGGCAGGGGTAAATACTGCGCGGGCCTCGATGCCTCAACTTGCTCTGATCCGCACCACGCGGGGCCGTAGATTCGAACAAGAGGCCCCACCTGCGAGAAGCAGGGCAGTTCACCCCACTGCCGAGCGAGTTCCTGCTGCTGCTTTGAGAGCGTTACAAGCGCCGCCGCACCCACCCGCCAATCCCACGTCCACTAAAGTGGGGATAAAATATTACCTACATCGCAGCCGTGAGGCTGAGATTTGGAGAAACTCCCTCTCGGACCGTCAGCGCGGGATACACCAAGCGCCTCCTGCACTCATTCCCTGCCGGTACGGTAGTCAGGACTGACAGGGGGATCACGTCACTCTTGTTCGAAGAGCGCTCGACTTAACCGCTCAGCTAGCCTTTCGATATTCTTCCGGCTGGGTGAGTGGTTCGGCATCCCAATCGGGTTCTTCTTCACCCCTCATGGGAATACTCTCCTGCGTAACAGAGGCCCAGACTGCAATGGCGCAAAACAGGATCGTCAAGGCGATGAGGAAGTAGACAGGCATGATGACCTCCTTCATTCCTGGTTGTCCTACTTTCATGCTAGTCCTGCCGGCACCCATAGGCTACAAGGTAACCACCTAGGTAACGAATGACACTTTCTTGTAGTGGAAACAAGGACGGAAGCGCGCCTCCTCGCAACCACCGGCTCTCCCCCATGCTAGACTTGCCCCAGCATGCCATCCTTTCCCGCAAGACTTCATGTGCTGCTGGCCCGATCCGCACCGGTTGGGTTGGCCATTCGCCGGGGGCCGTCACGGCAGGTGTGCACGTTGCTGTGGGATCGCCGAACGGACAGCTTCACCCTTGGTCAGTGGTTCAAAGGTAGGATCTACGAACGGCGCTGCGATCTTTCTCCCGATGGGAAGCACTTCATCTACTTCGCGATGGATGGGAAGTGGCAGAGCCTCTCGAAGGGCTCCTGGTCGGCCATTTCGCATGCGCCGTTCTTGAAAGCCTTGACCTTCTTTCCCAAGGGCGACTGTTGGAACGGCGGCGGGCTCTTCATCGACAACGATCGATATTGGCTGAACGGCGACGGCTGCCATCAGAAAGGCCGTGACTTAATGGGACTACAGCGTGATCAGGCCTATGGACCGACCGGTGGACGTGGCGGTGAATGCCTCGGGGTCTACTATCCACGCTTGCTGCGGGACGGTTGGGCCTTCAACGATCGCCTCTCAGCAGGTATGACCGATCAATGCGATGTCTTCGAGAAGCCGCTGG
The DNA here is from genome assembly GCA_024998705.1 of Nitrospira sp. Classification (GTDB taxonomy): domain Bacteria; phylum Nitrospirota; class Nitrospiria; order Nitrospirales; family Nitrospiraceae; genus Nitrospira_A. Next base: position 255 of record JACOEF010000408.1, on the reverse strand, counting down.
GAAACAGCTGGCTGCTGCGGAAATACGCCCATGCGCAAGTTGGCAGCCCTCCAGGAAAAGGCTGTTACTGGGACGAACATGAGCTTATTCGGGCACCATCGAACCTCTGCCTGAAACAGCCTGATTGGGAATGGGCGGACCTCGACGGAAGCAGACTGGTATGGGCCGAGGCCGGGTGCCTCTGGACCGGTTCGCTCACCGACTCCGGACTTGCCGAACCCCGCCTGCTGCACGACTTCAATCACATGACCTTCG
>JACOEF010000484.1 GCA_024998705.1 Nitrospira sp. | reverse complement strand
GAAGGCGCGTCGGGCCCCGGTGATTGCGTTCGTGGCGGAAGGTGAGCGTGAATTGGGCAAGATCGCCGACGCCGTTTTTACGATCCCTGACGTACATCCGTTGCTGTCACCCACTCTCTTTACGATTCCGTTGCAGTTGCTGGCGTATCACATTGCGGTCTTGCGTGGAGAAGATGTGGATCAGCCGCGGAACCTGGCCAAGAGTGTGACGGTGGAGTAGTCGGATGTTGAACCTGGCTTCCCACTGCGTTCTCGGTCGCCCGGCATCCTGCGACGTACCCAGAGGGTACGCCTCGTCGCCGCGCATCCTGCGGCCTTGTGGGAAGACCATGTTGAACATCCTTACAGAAATGAGAGCATAAGATGGAGATCACGAAACAGGACGTCGAGAAGGTGGCCAAGCTGGCGCGGCTGGCGTTGACCGAGGCCGAGACCACGGCCTTTTCGCAGCAGCTCAATCAGATCGTGGCCTATGTGCAGAAGTTGAAATCGTTTTCCACGGAGGGTGTCGAGCCGACATCGACCGTGCCGGGGCAGAGCAATGTTTTTCGTCCGGACCAGGTGCAGGCGTCCCTGACGATCGAGCAGGCGTTGAGCAATGCTCCCGATGCGGAGGCGCAGTGTTTCCGAGTTCCCAAAATCATCCAAGAATCCTAAGCGATCGAAGGAGCATCAGCCGACTATGTTTCGACAAATGTTGCGGGCAAAGATACATCGAGCGACGGTGACCGAGGCCTGTTTGGACTATGAAGGCAGCCTCACGGTGGACGAAGATCTGTTGGACGCGGCGGGTATTTTGCCCTACGAAGCGATCGTCTGTTCCAATCTCAACAACGGCGAACGGTTCATGACCTACGCCATGAAGGGAAAGCGGGGACGCGGGGAGATCGTGCTGAACGGGCCGACCGCCCGCAAGGCGGCGGTGGGTGATCAGATTATTATTTTCTGCTACGAGTATTATAGCGATGAAGAGATCAAGCGGCATAAGCCGAAGATCATCCAGGTCGACGGGAAAAACCATATCACTCGTAAGGCTGTGAAACGCTGATGTCACTGACGTTGATACACAAATTCACGCTGGCCGAATTGCAGCGGAGGTTCACGGCCGGGGATGTCACGGCGACGGAGATCGTCCGCGCCTACTTTCTGCGAGTATCGCAGGTCGAACCGAAACTGAACGCCTATCTGACGCAGTGTAAAGAAGCGGCCCTCGCACAGGCGAAACGTCTCGACGAGGCGTTGAAAGGGTGGCGGAAAACCACGCCGATGATGGCCATGCCCCTGGCGGTGAAGGACAATATTTGTACGGAAGGTGTGCGGACGTCCTGTGCCTCCCGCATGCTCGACACGTTCGTGCCGCCCTATGATGCGACCGTGGTCGCCAAGTTGCGGGCGCAAAACTATCTCCTGCTCGGCAAGACCAATCTGGATGAGTTTGCGATGGGATCGTCCACCGAGAATTCGGCGTTTGGCGCCAGCCGCAATCCCTGGAACATTCAGACTGTGCCCGGCGGATCGAGCGGTGGGTCGGCGGTAGCTGTGGCGGCGGATGAATGTGTGGCGGCACTGGGGTCCGATACCGGCGGGTCCATGCGCCAGCCTGCGGCGTTCTGCGGCGTGGTGGGGCTGAAGCCGACGTATGGTCGTGTCTCTCGATATGGATTGGTAGCGTTCGCGTCGTCGCTGGATCAAATCGGCCCGATCACCAAAGATGTGACGGATGCGGCCATCCTATTGGGTGCTATTGCCGGTTACGATCCGCGCGACTCGACCTCCGCGAACGTGCCGGTTCCGGACTATCTCAAGGCACTGAAACGGAAAGATCTCAAACGGCTGAAAGTCGGTGTGCCTGCCGAGTATTTTGCCGACGGACTTGATCCGGAAGTGGACCAGGCCGTGCGCACGGCCATCGAAGGCCTGCGGGAACTCGGGGCGGACATCCGCGAGATCAAATTGCCGACCACCGATGCGGCCGTCGCGACTTACTATGTCATCGCCACGGCTGAGGCCAGCTCGAACCTGGCCCGATACGACGGCGTGAAGTTCGGTGTGCGGGCCGCGGAGAGTAAAGATCTCCTAGAGATGTACCTGAAGACCAGAGCGGAAGGATTCGGCCCGGAGGTTAAGCGTCGGATTATGTTGGGGACGTATGTGTTGAGTGCGGGGTACTATGACGCGTACTACGGGAAAGCGCAGGCGGTCAGGACCCTCATCCGCCAGGAGTTTGAGTCGGCGTTCCAGACGGTCGATCTCATCGTGACGCCGGTCACTCCGACCACCGCCTTTAAGTTCGGGGAGAAGGCCCAGGATCCGTTGCAGATGTATTTGTCCGACATCTACACGATTTCGGCGAATCTGGCCGGGTTGCCCGCCATTGCGCTCCCTTGTGGATTCAGCAAGGCGGGATTACCGATCGGCTTCCAGTTGATCGGCCGGCCATTTGAAGAGGAGACCCTGTTGCGAGGGGCGCATGCCTACGAGCAGGCGACCAACTGGCGGGCCAAACGGCCGGCGATCCGGTGAGCCCGACAAGGAGACCCTATGATTGTTGATGTCGCCGCTATTCTCGTCGCCAGCGCCTTCGCGGTGCTGGTAGGCTACCTCGTCCCGCTCTTGATTCAAATTCGGAAGATGGTAGTTGAATCGGAACGCCTGGTGACGAAGCTGAACGACGAGTTGCCGACGCTGATTACCGAATTGCGCACGATGAGTCAGAATTTGAATGAGGTGACCGAGCAGGCACGTGGCGGGGTCGAGCATGCGGCCGTTATGCTGCATGCGGTGGGAGAGGTCGGGGAATCAGTCAATCAGGTGCATAGGTTGGTGCGAGGGTCCGGCGGGTCGTTGTTGGCCAATGTGGCCAGCGTGGTGGCGGGGCTTCGCGCGGCAAAGCAAGTGGTGAGGGAACGTTTCAAAGAGGGAGGGTCTCACAATGGCGGATAATCACGGTCCATCGTCGGCAGCCGTATTGTTGGGCTTCTTGAGCGGAGCGGCACTGGGTGCGGTGGCGGCCATCTTATTGGCGCCGAGAAGCGGACAGGAATCACGCGAGATGCTGCGCGGCTACGCCCGACGCGCGGAGGACGGGTTGCGGGATCTGGTCGGCGAGGCGGGTGAGCGGTTTGAAGGGGCGGTCGAAGAAGGTCGCGAGTTCATTGAATCGAAGAAAACCGTGTTGCGCGATGCCTTCGATGCCGGGCGGGAGGCGATGCGTCGGGAGCGCGAGAACTTCACGAAGGGGGAGCCGAGCTGAGCGTGGCATACGAAGTCGTCATTGGTGTGGAAGTGCATGCGCAGTTGCGCACGCAATCGAAGTTGTTTTGTGCCTGCGGGACGACCTTCGGTCTCACGGCGAATTCGCAGACCTGTCCCGTGTGCTTGGGACTGCCCGGGACGTTGCCGGTGATCAATGAGAAGGCGGTGGAGATGGCGGTGCGTGCCGGTCTCGCGATGAACGGCACGATCGGCGTCCGCAACCGCTTTGCGCGCAAAAACTATTTTTACCCCGACCTGCCGAAAGGGTATCAGATGTCGCAATACGAAGCGCCGATTTGCGAGCATGGCTGGATTGAAATTGCCGCCGGCGGCAGTCGCAAGCGGGTTCGAATCCGGCGCGCCCATTTGGAAGAAGACGCGGGAAAAAACCTGCATGAGGCCGGCAGCGGGATGAGCCTGGTGGATTTGAATCGCGCCGGGACACCCCTGTTGGAAATTGTGACTGAACCGGACCTACACTCTTCTGAAGAAGTGGTGGCGTACCTCAAGGCGTTGCGCGATCTCTTGATGTATCTCGATGTCTGTGACGGGAACATGGAGGAGGGGAGTTTCCGCTGCGAGCCGAATCTGTCTCTGCGTCCGGCCGGCCAGACCGCGTTCGGAACGAAGGTGGAGTTGAAGAACATCAATTCGTTCAAGTTTGTGAAGGACGCAGTTGATTACGAAATCAAGCGGCAAACCAAGGTGCTGAACGAGGGCGGGAAGATTTATCAGGAAACCAGACTCTGGAATCACGAACGTGGTGAAACCGCTGTGATGCGCAGCAAGGAAGAGGCGCATGACTATCGGTATTTCCCGGATCCTGACCTGGTTCCGTTGGACATTTCGGCCGAATGGATCGAGCAATTGCGCGAGGGATTGCCGGAACTGGCTTCGACGAAGCAGCAGCGATTTGTTTCCGAGTACGGCGTACCCGAATATGACGCGGGCATCCTCACGTCAAGCAAAGCGTTGGCGATGTATTTTGAGGCTTGCGTGAAGTTGTACCCGCAACCCAAGACGGTGAGCAATTGGGTGATGGGGGAATTGCTGCGGGAGCTCAATAACTCCGGGATTGAAGCCGATGCGTCGCCCGTGATGCCTGAGCGGCTGGTCGAGTTGTTGACCCTTGTGGATCAAGGAGTCATCAGTCTCAAGGTGGCGCGGGAAATGTTTCCTGATGTCTACGCATCGGGTAAGGCACCGGCTCAGATCGTTCAGGAAAAGGGGCTTAGGCAGGTGTCCGACGAAGGGGCCCTGGCGACAATGATTGATGACGTCTTGAAGAAGAATCCTGCGCAGGTCGGGCAATATAAAGAAGGCAAGCAGCAGGTGCTGGGATTCCTCGTCGGGCAAGTGATGAAGGCCTCCGGCGGCAAGGCGAATCCCGGGAAGGTGAATGAGCTGCTGAAGAAGCAACTGCAAGGGTGAGATTAGGTTGCTTCTCTTGCCCGCGCAATGCGCAGCCTGGGAAGGCCCCCATTGGAAGTCCGCAATGAGAGCCACCCGGTCTCATCCTGAAAGCAACCGGCAGGCACAGGATGTTGCATGAAACTCTTACAACGATCCGATGAAGAAATCCTCGAGATCGCAGATCCGATCATGGACAACTTGATGGAGGCATCGACCAATATCGATCATGAACGGCATGTGAGAGATTTTACAGAGAGATTAAAGTCTCTAGTCACGAAGGACTATTTAGAGAAGGTGTGTAGGCAGTACCAAGCTGAAAATGGATTCTTTTCGAAGAGGGAATATGTTGCCATATTCCGGCGGCCCCAGTCTGTGGCAATAGTATGGAAACAGTCGTTTTCGAAGTCGCAAGGCGAATTTGTGGCTGAAATGGTGCTAGTCGAACAAGGCTCGCGTTATTTAGTTGACCATGTCATGGTCTTCTAGCGTCTTCGACCACAAAACGATTCGGCAGAAGTTCGGAAATGGTTTAGCGTCAGTCAGTAGAGGAGACTTTGAGCATGAGCGGAATCAGGAACGTGAAGGCACGGCAGATTATCGATTCACGAGGCAATCCTACGGTGGAAGTCGAAGTGCTCCTGGAGAGCGGGGCGCATGGTCGGGCGGCGGTGCCGTCTGGGGCGTCGACCGGTGAAAAGGAAGCCATCGAATTGCGTGACGGCGACAAAAAACGCTGGATGGGAAAAGGCGTGTCCAAGGCGGTGGCGAATGTGAGTAAGACCATCGCGCCAAGGTTGATGGGCATGGAGGCGCTGGATCAGGCGGCCGTCGATCATGAAATGATTGCGCTGGATGGAACGAAGACCAAGGGCAAGTTGGGCGCCAATGCCATTCTGGGGGTTTCGCTGGCAGTGGCTAAGGCGGCGGCCAATGAAACCGGTCAACCGTTGTATCGTTATCTCGGCGGGACGAATGCGCGGGTGTTGCCGGTGCCGCTCATGAACATCATCAACGGCGGCGCTCATGCGGATAACCGGCTCGATCTGCAGGAGTTCATGATCATGCCGGTGGGTGCGCCCCGCTTCAGTGATGCGTTGCGGATGGCCACCGAAGTGTTTCATACGCTGAAGTCGCTCCTGAAGAAAAAAGGGCTGAATACGGCCGTCGGCGACGAGGGTGGATTCGCGCCTGATCTGCAATCGAACGAAGAGGCCCTCGCGCTCATTACGGAAGCGATTGAAGCGGCCGGGTATCGCCCCGGACAGGATATCGCCCTGGCCTTGGACAGCGCGGCCAGCGAATTCTATGAAAAGGGACGGTATCGACTGGAGGCGGAAAAGAATCCTGAGCGCTCCTCCGAGGAAATGGTGGCCTATTACGGCAAGTTGTTGGATCGTTATCCGATCCTTTCGATTGAAGACGGTTTGAGTGAATTGGATTGGAAGGGGTGGAAGATCCTGACGGTAAAGCTCGGCAAGCGAGTGCAACTCGTGGGAGACGACATTTTCGTCACCAACGTCGAAATCTTTGCCAAGGGCATCGCAGAGGGCATCGGCAATTCGATCCTGATCAAGCTCAACCAGATCGGTACGTTGACGGAGACGCTGGATGCCATCGAACTGGCCAAACGGTCGGGGTATACGGCCATCATTTCCCATCGCTCGGGGGAAACGGAAGATACGACGATTGCCGATGTCGCGGTGGCCACGAATAGCGGATTGATCAAGACCGGATCGTTGTCCCGGACGGATCGTGTCGCAAAATACAATCAACTGCTTCGCATTGAGGATGAATTGGGCGCGGCGGCCGTCTATCGAGGCCGTGCCGCTATCCCATCGAGGGCCTAATCGTGATGATGATCAAGCCGAACCGGGGTCGAGATTGGTTGGATTGGCAACGGAAGCTCTGTTCCGCAGGGAAGTGGGTGGGGCTCGGCGCGCTGTTCCTCATGATGGGGACCCTGTTGTTCGGCGAGATGGGGATTTCGCGGTATTTGCATTTGCGTGATCATGCGGAGCAGCTTGATCAGGAACTGGCCGAACTCCAGCGCTTGAACGGCGAGCTGCGCGCGGATCTGGATCGCGTGCAATACGATCCGACTCGTATCGAAGAACTGGCCCGAGAACGG
>JACOEF010000101.1 GCA_024998705.1 Nitrospira sp. | reverse complement strand
TCGGGGCGCAAATTTGTAGGCGATGGCCCAACGGGGGCTGCGGGATTTGCTGCCGAGCTGGTCTTGCCACGTCCGGCGATCGAGTTTCACGACGACACCGTCGATTTCAAACGGAAGCGAGTCCCGCATCGCATCGGTGGTCTGTTGGAACGAGAGGACTTCGTCGATCGAGTGACAGCGCCGTCGGTGTTCCGGCACGGGGAGGCCCCAGGCTGCGAGGGACTCTAATTCGTCCCAATGCGTGGCGGGGAACGCGCCTGATACCGCCATGATGTCGTAACAGGTCAGGGTCAACGGGCGCGCCGCAGTGATGCGGCTGTCCAGCTGCCGCAACGATCCTGCTGCGGCATTGCGCGGGTTCGCAAACCCCTCCTCACCCCGTTCCGTCATGCGGCGATTCAATGCCTGAAATTCATCCAGCCGCATGTACACCTCGCCGCGCACGACCAGGTGCGCCGGCAGAGTCGGATGAGGATCGAGTTGTAGCGGCAGCGCACGGATGGTTCGGAGATTGATCGTCACATCTTCGCCGATCATCCCATCTCCGCGGGTGGCGCCACGCACGAATGTGCCCTGGTCGTAGACCAGTTCCACCGACAGGCCGTCGAACTTCGGTTCCGCGGTGTACACGATCTGGTCGGTTTCCAGCTCCCGCTTCATCCGCGTATCGAAGGCGCGTACATCGTCCTGATCGGTGATGGAATCGAGACTCAGCATCGGTTTTTCGTGTGACACTTTGGTGAGTTCGTCCAGCGGGGGTGCGCCGACTCGTTGGGTCGGCGAGTCGCCGGTGACCAGGTCGGGATGGGCGGTTTCCAGTTCGACCAGTTCGCGAAAGAGCCGGTCGTATTCCGCGTCGGAAATCTCCGGCCGGTCCTTGGTGTAGTAGAGGTGGTCGTGATGGTGGATTTGCCGGCGAAGATCGGCGATCCGTTGTTCGGCTATGTGATGAGACATGGGCTGGTTACTCACGAATAAATTGAGCCGCGAAGCTGCGGATCTCGTGTCCGTTCAACACGTGGAACCGCCGCAGACGGTCGATCATCTGGCCTGAAAAGCGGCTCAATGGAATCGGGACCAGTTGCCGACCAAACTGTTTGGCAATCTGCCGCCAGCGCGCTTTGGGCGGAACCGGTGTCACCAGGGCCAGGTGTGTTTCACGTGAATGGACCGCTCCGGCCGCAATCAAACGCTCTTCGAGCGTCCTGGCAAATCCGAGTGCCTCGTCGGTCCAGATGTCGGGGATCGCGCGGGGCGGGAAAATAAACAGGGCGCCACCGTAACGCGATTGCCCGATGCCCGGCGCGATCATGTTGTTCAGGAAGGGGGTGGCATAGAAACAGAGGGTGGACTCCTGCGCATGTTCGGCATACCAGGTGGCCTGCCAGCTGTACTGCTCCGGATCACCGGGGGTGTCAAACAGAAAAATCACGGTATCCACGTTTCCGCGAGCGGGGGGAATTTCTTTGACGTAAATCTCCATCCGTTGCGGACGACCCGGCTTCTGTCGCTGATGCCAATGGCGCAGGCTTTCCCGGATGTCGATCCCGTCTTTCATCGAGGTGGTGAATTTCTCGCTCTTGGCGAGATCGGCCCCGATGATGGCCTTCGCCTGCTCGCGGACATGGGTGTGGAAACTTTCAATCTTGGAATCCTCCGGCGGCCAGGAACATTGCCGATGTGGGTTCCACAGATAGGACCATTGGCGGCTCGTGCGACGCGGCGGTCGGGGCCGGAGCGAGAGCGAGCGCCAGGCGAGCGGCGTCCCCTGGAGGCGGTTCTTGGCCTGCACGATTTGCTCGTCCGGCAGGGCGAATTGCCCGAGCCCGGCCGAGAGACGAGGGAACTGGCTTAGCTCAATGTCTTGATAGGAGTAACTCTTGGCGGTTTCGAGCAGGCGCACCGCGAAATCATCCCCCGCCATCTGTTTTGCGGCGAGCACGAGTGTGTAAAGGTCTGGCGTCAAGCGCCGGTCGAGCAACGCGTGGTTCCGCACATACTGCAAGTAGGTTTGCAGTAACTGCGGTGTCACCCAGGTGGGAACGGTCTGACCCTCCGCGTCATGGCCGGTCTGCCAGCGCGTGCGGGTTTCGAGCAGGAGTTCTTTGATTCCGTCGATGGAGAGGTGGCGGTCAGAATGGACGGTGGCACGGCGTCGTTCATACAGCTCCGTCAGGAATGGCAGTTCACCTAAGATGAAATAGAGCGAGGCCGGCTCGACGAGATACCGTTCGGGACGGCCGAAATCGAGTGCCGGGACTTGATAGTCGGTTCGCTGCTGGTACGCCTGACGAATCCAGGGCCAGTCGGCGAAATGACAGAGGCAGAGAATCTGCTCGTATTCCATTTCGAGTTGGTGGAGTTGAAACGCCATCCAGGTAATGCGGGCCTGCTGCTGGCTGCCTTCCGTAGGCGGCGTGAGCGTGGGCACCATCGCGGCGGCAAAGGCGGCGTAGGAGAGGCGTTTGAGCACATAGGCATCGGGGGAGACGAAGGGCACGGGTTCCACGACGGCGGTTTCACGATCGATATAGGCCCTGGGGATACCTTCTCCCATGGCCACGCGAATCCCCATGATGACTGCCTGGCAGGGATCGACCGGCACGTAGTTGACGGTGGCGCCGGCTTCCTGCTCGCGTTCCGGCTGGACGATCACGCTGATCGTCGGCAGGTCCAGCACGGCGTCTTCCAGCGGGGACTCGAAGGAGGGTGGAAGTGGCACTGCGAGGCAGTCGTATCTGCGGTCGATCAGCCGGTCGCGCACCTCTTGAGCGACATCTCCGCTTCCATGCAGAAGCGGGAACAGTTCGATGCGTGGTGAGAGGCGGAAGACGGAGTCGGCGGTGGAGGATGACACTGCCATTATCGGCCGGGATGTAGGGGGTCGTCGCTTTCGAAAAAGAAATCGCCGAGGCCCTGCGGCAGGGCCTGGTCGCCCAGGGCGCGTTTCCGAC
>JACOEF010000574.1 GCA_024998705.1 Nitrospira sp. | reverse complement strand
CGCCGACATCCCAGAACGGCACCCATCGCCCAAACGACAGAAAATTGTATTTCAGGAGGAACGACCCTCCTGCCGCTTCCGCCGCAAACGGTTCGGTAACGCGTGCGAACACGGGTTGAACTAAGAATTCGACGTTGCCTTGCCACCAGCCGGTTCCCAGGGGATCGGTCAAGACCACCCCGAGACGCCGCATCACAAAGACGGCGCTCCGGTTCGCGGAGGGGCCGTTTCCAACGACGGTCGTGCCCTGCGCATAGCCCAGCGCCCCGCCGATTTCTACCGTGCCTT
>JACOEF010000857.1 GCA_024998705.1 Nitrospira sp. | reverse complement strand
CTCCACGCGATCGCTCGCCGTGCCTCAAAAGAATCGTGGACTCGAGATCGCATCCGACAGGAAATCGATCGCAAACCAAGAATTAATGAAGGCGCCCAAGCCGTGCGGTTCGTGGAGCGTGGGAGGGGTGGAGACCGTGGGTTCATGCTGACCATTCTCTTTCATTCTAACAAGCCGCATGAAATCCCAATGATTGAAGAAGCCTTAAAACAGGCGTCGGAGCGCATCCAGGAGTTTCGTGACAAGTTGACCTAGCCTGGCATCTTCGGTGAAAAGTTTCATTCAACTTACGAACAAACGAGCGGCATGCTGAACACCGTTGGCAATGGTTTTTCTCACCCCGAAATATTTCAGCATTTTTGAAGATTTATAGTATTACCGGATCGAGCACGAGCGATGAGAGGGTACGAGAAGTGAGTTATCCACAGCCCCATCGCTACTTGAATGAAGATTTCGCGTTAGTTCGGTAAAGCTCACGCTAGTTGAGTGAAGAAAACGGCTCAATTCCTTCGCTAGTTGAGTGAAGAGCGACGTAACTTGAATGAAGTCACG
>JACOEF010000265.1 GCA_024998705.1 Nitrospira sp. | reverse complement strand
GCTCGGACCGATGGCCGCCGAGTTCTCGACGTAGCCTGTGTCAAAAAAACCGGTGAGATCGAATCCCCAGGGCAACTGCCCCCGCACCTCGGCCGTCGCCAGCCAGCCGGTCGACCCACTCGTCTCGTTGACGGGAAAGGCCCGCAAGTTTTGCGGCCCACCGAGATAGAATCGTTCTGCCGAGTCCATCGTGCTGAACGCTTTTTGACCAAGGAAGGACCCAAACAGGGAGAGCCAGGGGATGAGTTGTTGCTGCCGGCTGACGTACCATCGCAATTTCGTGAATGCGCCGGCCACTGCGGGATTTTCTCCAATCTGGTGGCTGCCCTGATCCACTTGACCTGTGACCACACTGAGGCTGCCGGACGTCACCCCCGGCGTCCCCAGGACTTCTTCGAACCAGTTGCCGCTCATCCCGACAGTGCCTTCATGAATCTGGTAATTCGACTGCTGCACGCTGGCTGCATGGTTGGAGAACCGTCGATAGTCGTAGTTCATCAACCATTGCAAATTGTAGTTGCGGGCTCGAATCACGGGATAGAGGGCTTCGAGTCCCAGACTCTGGGCATTGCCCGTGGCATTCAACGATGCGAATTCCGATGCGACGAGGTCATAGCTCAACCAGGAGGCATTGGCGCCGACTTGCCATCCGTCATAACCAACCGGACGCGTGTAGCCCACACGTCCGTACTGGCTCCCCTCAGAAAACATGCCGGTGAGGGCCAGTCGATCGCCCCGATGAAACGGACTCTCAATCCTCAGGTTTGCCAAACCCTGAATCGGGCCGGTGGCGCGTAGGCCGCCATTGTTGACGGAGAGCTCGCCATGAACGGGCGGCTGGTCGGCTGCTGTGACGTGCACATTGGTCTGTCCCGGTTGTGCACCGGCTTCGAGGGCTCCCGAGACACGGACGCCGGCCAGATCGCCGGCCAGCAGTATTCCTCGATCAAGAGCCGTGGTATTCAGATATTGCCCTGGTGTGAGGCTGCGCTGTACTGGGCCCAGCACATGCTCGGGCCGGACCCTGGTGGGTGGGGGGTCGTCCAGTGCCACGTCTCCGACCTTGGCCTCCACGATCGCGATGAGAATATGCCCGTCGCTCACATCCTGTTGGGGAAGATAGGTTCGTACGATCCACTCGGCCTTCCGGTAACGGTCGGCCACCGCGGCAGCCGCTTCCCGCAGCAGCGTCAGATCGGCTCGGCGACCGGCATAAGGCGCAACCACCGACTGGAGCTGCTCATCGGTCAGCAGCGTATTGCCTTCAAACCGATAATCGTTCACCCACACCGTCTCGGCCTGAGGCGACGGTTCATGTATCGGGGGAACAGGAGCAGGGCTGGGAGCCTGGGCTGGGAGCCGTTCCCGTCGTTCTTGTTCAATCTGCTGTTGTGGCTGTTGTTGTAGAACGCCCGCATCCGGAATGGTTTGCGATCGACCCAGCGAAGGCACAGCCATGAGCATCCCGGCGGCCAACAGGATGGCTACCGACCATGGTTCGCTGTGTCGGGTTGAAGGCTTCAACCTCTTCGAGCCCTCTCTTCGTGTCATGGATTTCTCGTAAGCATTTCTCAGAAACGTCAGACGTATACGTAGGACCACGTGTTGTATCGGCCTCAACCGACAGAATCTTGAGGGGAATATCTGATCGGGGTGCGCCCGACATCGAGTTGTCCGCGATCTCGTTCTCACCCATACCTGTTAGGCTGCCGCCGGCGAGCGTCGGTGCACCACGGAGAGATTCGCCACACCGCAGCAGATGAACTGCCAGTGGGAATTTTTTGCCGACCCACGGCAGCGGATGTCGGCCACCCGAAGATTCGTGTAATTGCGAGTCGTGATGCGGGGGCAGGTCGTGCCGTACTTAGAGCATTTGAAAATAAGGGAGTGAGATATTTCGGCGGGATTAGAGGGATGTGCCTGGAAGGATTTACCTAGTCTGAGGGTGCGGGGACTCTCGCTGGTCCTCAATGCTTCTCGAATGGAGGCGGACGCTACCATGATTGGACAGTATTCGATCTCATCATTCGGTCAGTGATAGAAGGCCCTATTGTTAGGGATGTACGTACCTGAGGTGACCACGTAGGTACAGTGATGTGAGTAAATCGCGGGCTTTGGCGGTGCTTGTCTCTGAGCGGATAAGATCTTGAAAGGAGTCCGACCGTTCCCCTCTGAACTTGCTACGAGTCAGTTGGGTTCCGCCCTAATTGTGCGGACACTTGACTCACTGCCCATAATGGGCCAGGAGGGGTGCCATGGGAGCAGGATGGAAGGTTACGCCGAGTACGGATGTGTGCCGCCTTGAACTGACGCGATGATGCAGCCTGAACGAGCCCTCGTGAGCGGAAGGACCATGCGTGGGATATTTATCAACGCCACCCATTACTACTGATTCCACTCCTGCGGCAAACGTTTATACTGGCGGCATGGCCGAGACCCATCGGTGGCTGCTCACACGCGACTTCAGTTTCATGTGGTGGAGCCAGGTGCTGTCCCAGGTTGCTGAAGGTATCAGCAAGCTGGCCTTGCTCTGGTTCGTCTATGCGGTGACCGGCTCACCGCTCAAGACGACGGTCATCGGGCTTTTACAGACGTTTCCGCCGATTCTCTTCGGGCCGTTCATCGGCGTGATCGTTGATCGCCTCCCCAAGAAAGCCATCCTCATCGGGAGCGATGTTGCCAGAGGAATACTCATCGGGCTCATCCCTTGCCTGATCTCGGTGGAAAGCTTTACCGTCGGGTCGCTCTACCTTCTTACCTTTCTCTACGGTGTCGCCACGGCGGTGTTTGTGCCCACGCTGTCGTCCGCCGTCCCGTTCATGGTCACTCGTCCTCAATTCACGGCGGCGAATGCGCTGCTCCAAAGTACGACCCGTCTCGGTATCATCATCGGGCCGGCGGTCAGTGGACTGGGTATTGCGTTTGCCGGTTCTCAGGACGTGCTCTGCCTGAATGCCGTGACCTACTTCGCCTCAGCGGCATGCCTGCTGCCGATCCGGCTGCGAGTGGTCGCGACTACCACGGCTGACGGAGGTGGCTGGAGACCGTTCATCCGCTACCTGCTCGAAGGCATCTGGTATGCATTTCTGACCCAGCGCACTGTACTGATTCT
>JACOEF010000301.1 GCA_024998705.1 Nitrospira sp. | reverse complement strand
TGCTCTGCTGAAACAGCTTGAGCAACGGAGAATCATTGTCTGAATCGATGGCGAGTTGTTGAGCTGGCGTCCGAAGCGACATGATGGTGTCCTTTCCGATGGGGTTAGATGAGTCAGGTCGTGAGTTCCGGAAAATGAAAGAGCGTGTGGCAACGCTGCTGGAGCCGATGATGGTTCCGGGCGTAATACGTGCGCGCGCAGGCTTGTGTGAAGCGGTGCGCCAGGTCTCGGCGATGGGTCAGCGTGCCGGGGTCGGGATGCCTGACATAGAGGGCAATAATGGCTTGCAGGAGATGTGGTGAGGGAATCATGTCGTTGTTGAGCAGCCGGCGCATCCAGACGTCGGTAATGCCCAATTCGGTCGCCATCACCTTGGTGCTGAAATTGAGTTCGCGCTGGATATGCAGGAGGAATTCTCCTGTGTGTTCAGGAACCGGAGGGGGCGTGACACTCATTCGACGGTCCTTTCTCCCATCGGGCAACTGGGGATGGGCGACATAAACAAATGTTTGTTTGTTCATGAATGTGTTACTGCCCTCGTGAATGTCACCCTGACTATACGCAGGTTTTGGGGGGGTCTGAAATTGGGAAGGTAGAGTAACCCCCATAGGCGTATGGACAATAGATTGGGGGTTTCCTATAATTTGCGAACAAGCGTTTAATCACTCGATAAGCGTGGGTTGGGTATCCGTCGGGGCCCGATTGGGAGAGTGTCGCGGGTATGATGCTGGTCAAGGATTTATTACTCCGGATGCGGATTGCCCAGAATCTGACTCAAACTGAGTTGGCTGAGAAATTGGGGTGTACGGCCTCGCATATCTCGATTATTGAAGGGGGAAAGAGCAGCGGGCGGAAAAAGATTCTTCCTAGTGATGACATGTTGCGGCGCATTGCGCAGTGTCTGGGTGGATCCCCGCTTGATGTACAACGGCGGACCTATCAATTGTTGCTCGCCCGAGCCCGTGAAGTGTGTTCCCCGGAAGTCGCAGAACTCTTAGATGATCAGATTCTTACTGGCATGGCGGCTGCCTTTTTGGAGCGGGTTAAGCAAGACCTGAGTGAGTATTCGGATGAGGAGCTAGCTGGTGTGACGGACCAGGTACAGCTAGGTGGAAGACTCAAGCAGGTGCTATCGGGGATTGGTCGGTTGAGCCAAGCGGAAGTGGTGCGGCTCGCCCAGGTCTTAGGACAGTCGCCCGAAACTTATCTGGTCGAGGCCGGGTATCTATCTGAATCCGCGAGATTGCTGTTTGGACGAAATCCAAACTATGTGAATATCCTCCAAATCTTTGAAGCCTTGCGCCCAGAAACGCAGGAAGAGTTACTGCGCTTTGGTGAAGCGTCTGCAAGTCTTCCGGTGTCAGATGGTGCCCGCGAGCCCGCGTCCCATGAGTAACCTATTCCCGGCCGTCAGCTGGGTGTGTCAGTCGCGCCCAAGGACGGCTGTGAGCCGTCCCTGAGTCACCGCTGCTTCCCTCGGTGCGTGAGCTTCGCGACTTAGAACTCCACTTCCTCCGCCACTGGTGCTGATTCCGGGGTGGCAAGGACCGGTAGTTCCTCTTCCTTCATCTCCTGGAACGCGGAGAACTCTCCACCAACGAGCTGGTCGATGAGTGTTGAGGCTTGTCGTTTGGTGTACCCGGCAGTGAGACTTGTCACGTGTGTCTCTGGGATATCCATTGAGACGACGAGGCCCATGATCTTCTTAAACTGGGGATCGGTCATGGGATCGGTGACGGTCCCTGTGTTCGCAGGTGCGGCCGGCGGAGTGCTCGGGCTCGATGTGAAGTAGGAAAAGTCCTGAGCGATGAGTTTCTTGATGAGTCCTGACGCTTCGCGTTGTGTGAGAGCGTGGACCTTCACGCGCACCTCATCCTCCGTGAGTGGCAAGGCCTTGGTCAACCGAAGCAGGTAGTTGGTCTGGGCCACTGGGATGGGCGGACTTGCGGGTGGGGCAGTGGCTTCCGGTGCTCTCGCGGCGGCTGTCGATGGCGTGGACATCGCTGGGGGCATGGGGTCGTGCGTTTCAGAGCCGGACCCACCCACGGGCTCTGCTGGGACGGGGCTGAGTTCTTCCTCCAACTCCTCTTCCATGACGACGTGTGCGCCCGGATCCAAAACCGGGTTGATTTCAATTGGCTCCTGAATTTCCAACATCTTGATCTTTTTCAGGATCGTTTCCGTCTCCTGTTGGTGCCTGGCCGTCTCGTCGGCTGAGCCTTCGTAGCGCAATTCGAGCGGATAGTGGGTGGTCGGGCGGCCTTCGCGGCGTCTGGTGACGGGCACGCGGCGTAACTTGAGCGGGATCATGGCGATGCGGCCGAGGGTGAGCGCAAGGAAATCAAAATAAGAGTTAATCTTTTCCATCGAGTTGATACTGCTGGAATCGATCTGAAACAGGCCGCCGCTGCTGACCTTGGGGATCATGAAGATGAGATTTGCGCGGGGTCCGCATTCTCCGGATTCGAGTTTCTCGCAGGGACAGGAACGCGATTCGGTTTTCCAGGTGTCCTGGTTCAGGCGACGAGCCACCTGGTTGTTGCCAATGCACTGCAGCCCGGCGGATTCTCCGTACCAGCGGAGGGCCTGCGGGCAATTGACCGTGGGATCGTTGGAGACGAACATCACCTCCAGCTCGTCGGGTTGCGCCCCGAACACCTTGGCAACCTCTTCAGGGACCACAAAATGGGGCGTTTCTTTGGGGTAAAACCCATTGGGGCCGCTCACCTTCACGCCGAGGCGGATCTTGCCGATGATGGGCATGCGGCGTCGGTTAGAAATGCCGTTGATGCGGTTCATGGGAATGAACGTGGGTTTGTC
>JACOEF010000307.1 GCA_024998705.1 Nitrospira sp. | reverse complement strand
GCCACCTGTGATGAGCAGGGTTTTATCCTCGGTCCGCGGGTGGTGGCGCTGGAGCAGGCGGTCGCGTCGTATACCGGGAGTGCGCATGGTGTCGGAGTTGCCTCGGGCAGCGACGCGCTGCTGTTGGCGCTGATGGCACTGGGCGTCAAAGCCGGTGATGAAGTGGTCACGGTGCCCTTTACCTTCTTTGCGACGGCCGGCGCGATTTCACGGCTGGGAGCCAAGCCGGTCTTCATCGATATTCGCCCCGATGATTTCAACATGGATCCGGCGCTGTTGGAGCGGGCCATTACCAAACGGACCAAGGCGATCATTCCGGTGCACCTCTTCGGGCAATGTGCCGATATGGTTGCGATTAACGAGATTGCCGGACGGCACAAGGTCGGCGTGATCGAGGATGCCTGCCAGGCCATCGGTGCCCGGCAGAACGGGCGGCACGCCGGAGTCCTGGGCAATGTGGCCTGCTTCAGTTTCTTCCCGTCGAAAAACCTTGGCGGTTTCGGGGATGCCGGCATGGTCACCACGAACGATAAGGCGCTGGCGGAGTCCATTGCCATGTTGCGGGTGCATGGGAGCCGGGTGCGCTACGTCCATGAGGCAATCGGCATCAATAGCCGATTGGATGCGTTGCAGGCGGCGGTGTTGCTGGTGAAGCTGACGCGGCTGGACCAGTGGGCGGAAGGCCGACGCCGGAATGCCGCGCGGTATGCGCAGTTGTTCAAGGACGCGAACCTGACAGACCGGATCGCCTGGCCCGTCGTGGGGGGCAACAACTTTCACGTCTTTAATCAATTCACGATCCGTGTCCAAAAGCGTGACGAGTTGCGGAGTTATCTGAAGGACCAGGGCGTGGGGTCAGAGGTCTATTACCCGCTGCCGTTGCATTTGCAAAATTGTTATCGTGATCTGGGCTGTCAGAAAGGCGCGTTCCCGCAATCGGAACGTGCAGCCGAAGAAGTGCTCTCGCTGCCCATCTATGCGGAACTGTCCGACGAACAGCTTCAATATGTCGTGCAGACGATCGCCGCGTTCTATCGCAAACGCTAGTATTCTCACCGCCGTCCGGCTCGGATTGTCTTCCGGGTCGGACCGCGTATCACCACCTCCCCACAGTCGAGAGTCCCACACTCGTCGCTTGGGTAAGTAGCGGCCCGGCTTTCCTGCGCACCCCTGTTGTTGCCTGCTGCCCGCTGTGGAGCAGGAGCCGGGAGGACTTCATCGGGCTTGATGATCGGCAGGTGTGTGCCCAGTGGGGTCGTCGAATCGACGACAGGCCTTTCCGTGGCTCGGCGTTCAAGTCTGAACAGCGATGACGCAGTGATGTACACCAGGGCCTGTTGTGGGCATGTTCCGTTTCAGGAACCGACCCCTGCAATTCAAACCATTCGCTGCGGAAGGAGGCCCTGTCGAGGCTGGTTTTCTCCTGGCACGCGGCACTGGCCAACGTCTGGACAATTCTCGCTTGACCTGGCCTGTCTCCCTGCGTGATGGCTCTATGAATGCGGTACAGGGGGCATAGGGATTACTCCTACAAAAAAGAGTAGGAGACGCGGTGTCGTTGTACGTATGACAATCCCTTCGTCATTTTTTCTCGGCATCTCGCGCAGCAGCTGTTCCATCTTGGGAGTGGCGCTGGCGTTGATCGCGGCCATCGGGGCCATCGACTGGTGGTTGCCTATGGGCTTGACCATCACCACTCTCTACGTCGTCCCTGTGCTCATCGCCTCGCGCATACCCCATCCTCGTATTACGTTCTGGGTGGCAGCGCTTGCTTCGGTTGTCACGATCCTGGATATGTTCGACCGGCCGCTGTTTGCGTTGACGTGGGTGAGCGCCGTGAATCGGGCGTTTGCGCTCATGGTGATTTGGGTGACGGCGATGTTGTGCCTGCGCCGGCAGCGGGACGAGGCCGAATTGCTGCGCATCAATGAAGATATCGAGCAGCAGGTTCAGGAGCGCACGGCGGATCTGGCCACTGCGAATCAGGAACTCGAAGTGCTACGAGCGGAGGCCGTCTCTGAACTGGTCGCGATTGTGAAATCATCCGACGATGCGATTGTGGGGATGACGTTGAACGGCATGATTCAGAGTTGGAATCTGGGCGCAGAGCGAGTCTACGGGTACAGGGCCGAGGAAGTGCTGGGCCGGCAGATTTCGGTCCTCTGCCCTCCGAGCCGATTGGATGAAGTGCCGATGATGCTCAACCGGATTGCGTGCGGCGAGCATGTGCGTAATGTCGAAATGGTCCAGCGGCGAAAGCAGGGGGATCGTATCGATGTGTCGCTGACGATCTCGCCGGTGAAGGATACGGACGGGTGTGTCATGGGCGCGTCGGCGATTGCGCGCGATGTCACAGTGAAACGCCGCACCGAAGCCGCGTTACGGGAAAGCGAGGCCCGGTTTCGAATGATGGCGGATACCGCTCCGGTGATGGTGTGGATGGCCGGACCGGATACTCACATCACGTTCATCAACAAACGGTGGCTGGAGTTCACGGGGCGCACCGTGCAGGAAGAGATCGGCGACAATTGGTTCACCGGCATTCCCGGCGAGGATCTGGATCGCTGTCGAAAATCGTATCTGGAGGCCTTCAAGTCGGAGCAGCCCTTCTACCTGGAATACCGGCTGCGGCGTCACGATGGTGGATACCGATGGATCATGGATACGGGAGTGCCCTTGTTCGATGAGGAGGGGCGGTTCGGCGGCTATATCGGTACCTGTATGGACCTGACGGAACGCAAGGATATGGAGGACCAGCTCCGCCGCATGTTGAAGGAAAAGGAAAGTCTGCTGCGGGAAGTCCACCATCGGGTCAAAAACAATCTGCAGGTCATTTCCAGCCTGCTGAATTTGCAATCGGCTTCCATCAAAGACCCGGTTGTCACCCAGCTGTTCCGTGAATGTCAGGTGCGCATTACGTCGATCGCGCTGCTCCATGAGACCTTACACCGCTCGAACGATCTTTCACGAATCAAGATGGGGGACTATGTTCGCACGTTGACCGGCCACCTGTTCCGTTCCTACGGAGTCGATCCGACGGTCGTTGCACTGGAATTGAACGTGGAAGATGTCGAGTTCGATATCGACACGGGGCTGACCTGTGGATTGATCATCGATGAGTTGGTCTCCAATTGTCTGAAACACGCCTTCGTCGACGGCAGCGGTGGAATCGTGCACATCGACCTGCTCGATCATCTCGACGAGACGTTTACGTTGTGCGTGAGCGATAACGGCATCGGGATCTCTACGGACGGGGTGCTTAATAATCCCGACT
>JACOEF010000856.1 GCA_024998705.1 Nitrospira sp. | reverse complement strand
GTTGGAGCTCATTGTTTGATGCGCGGCGTATTGTAGTGTCCGCCCTCGATACATATTACGAATTGAGCTCCGTGGCAACCGGGACAATGGCCTTAAGGGCGACTGTTCAGATGGGCCATCATGTAGTGGGACTGCCGGTTACGCCGCGGCTTATGAGGTGAGGGGGAGTGGCATGATGATGTGTTTGAATTGGGTTGTGCGATCAGGGGTTGTCAGGACGCATGGTGTCTGAGGCGATTCCATGTAGAGCTGACAGTGCTCTCCCGGCATGGTTTCTAGGGCATCGAGGAGATACTGCGCGTTGAATCCTGCCTTGAATGGCTGTGTCGAAGTTGGAGTT
>JACOEF010000855.1 GCA_024998705.1 Nitrospira sp. | reverse complement strand
TCGAATATTGAAAGCGCGCTGCAACTGTATAAACTCGATAACGGCAACATTCCCACGACCGAACAGGGCTTGAAGGCACTCGTTGAGCGACCTGTTTCAGGTCCCGCTGCCCCCAATTGGAAAGCCGGCGGGTATCTTGCCAAAGTGCCGGTCGATCCCTGGAACGGTCCTTACAAGTACACCACTCCCTCCACGCAGGGTGGCGAGTTCGAAATCATCTCCTTCGGGGCCGACGGGGTTCCGGGAGGCGAAGGCAAAAACGCCGACATCGTGAGTTGGGACCTCGACCGTAACTGATTCTCCTGCCGCCATCCTCTGTCAGACCTAGTCGTTGTCACGAAGTACTCACGCACGCCGCCTTCCTTCCTGGATTTACAGAACGGACTCAAGGTTCCCTCGCAGCCGACCGATGAGGAGAGGAGGAAGATCTTGTCGGAGGAGGGGATGATGCGACGTGTGGTCTTTGTGGACGATGCGCCGGAGATCTTGAAGCATCTCCAACGGACCTTGGCTCCGATGCAGGCTGAATGGGCGATGGCGTTTTTTTCCTCCGCCACGGCCGCACTGGCCGCCATCCGTGAGACCCCGTGCGACGTGGTGGTGTCGGATATGACGATGCCGGGGATGGACGGCGCGCAGTTTCTCGGCGAGGTGCGCAAGGTCTGTCCACAGGCGACCCGTATCATCCTTTCCGGAGACCAGAGCCCTGCCAATTATCTGCGGTCTGCTTCAGTCGCCCATCGGTTTCTTCAAAAGCCAGTCGATATCGCTACGCTGAAAACGACGATGGAAAAGGCGGAGGCGTTACGGGACGTGCTGGCCAATCCCGCGCTTCGCAGCCTGGCGAACGAAATTAAGACGCTGCCGAGTCTCCCGTCGATCTACCAGGAATTGATGAAGGAAATGCAGGCCCCGCAGGCTTCGCTGAAGAAGGCGTCCCGCATCGTGGCCAAAGATCTCGGGATGGTCACGAAGATCTTGCAGTTGGTGAATTCCGCCTTTTTCGGTCTCCGTACCCGGGTATCC
>JACOEF010000441.1 GCA_024998705.1 Nitrospira sp. | reverse complement strand
GGCGCTGACCGAGGGTGCGAGAAGGCTGTCCTGGAGCCTCGATGTGGGCCCGTTCCCTTGACTGCCCAGAAACAGTTTGTTATACAGATCTGCTAATGCAGATAACGGGTATCGTGCGGTTTCATGTGATTGTTGCCTGATTAATGGAACCATCTCGACTCTCAATCCCCCCGTCCATTTCAGATTCACGGCATCACGCTATGCGACTTCTCAAGAACTTGTTCAATCGTTTGTCCGATAGTCTGCTGGTGTCGGTCCCGAGCCGAATCAGGGCGGCGCGTGACTTTGCCTCCGCTCCGGTGCTCCGACTCGTCTCCAATAAACCCGCGATACAGGCCGGTGAGAGTGCGGCCAAGCGGGCCCCGGCTCACTCTACGGGGCAGGTTGAAGCGCTGGAAGAGGCGCTTCGGAAAAGCCAGGCCTGGTTCCTGGCGCGACAAGACGCGTCCGAAGGGTACTGGGTGGCCGAGTTGGAGGCCGATACCACACTGACATCCGAATATCTGATGTTGCGCCGCTTCCTGGACTGCATCGATCCCGAGCGGGAGCGCAAAGCGGTTCGATACTTAAAATCTGCGCAGTTACCCGACGGTGGGTGGCCCATTTATCACGGGGGACCTGCGGAGATCAGCGCCTCGGTGAAGGCCTACTTTGCGTTGAAGCTGTCCGGTGTGTCTGCCGACGAGCCCTTCATGGTGAACGCCCGCACCTGCATCCTGGAGAAGGGCGGAGTGGTGGCGGCGAATGTCTTCACGAAAATCACGCTTGCCCTGTTCGGTCAATATGACTGGCGCGGCGTCCCCAGTATGCCTCCGGAAATCATGCTGTTGCCGAAGCGGTTCTATTTCAGCATCTACGCGATTTCCTATTGGTCGCGCGCAGTGCTGATTCCGCTCTTGATCATTTTTGCCAAGCGGCCGTTGTGTCATGTTCCCGGCGAGCAGGGCATCGACGAGTTGTATACGCAACCTCCGGCAGAGATCGACTACAGCACCGTGCCTCCGTTTAAAAAGGACCGGACATGGTTCACAGCGAGAAACTTTTTCATCAATCTCGATGCGCTGCTCAAGGTCTATGATCGCTCACCCGTTGAGTGGGTTCGACAGAAGGCGCTCAAGTGCGCCGAACACTGGATGCTCGACCACATGAAGGGCAGCGGAGGCCTCGGCGCGATTTATCCCGCGATGGCCAACTCCGTGATGGCGTTGCATTGCCTTGGATATAAGAATGACGATCCTCTTCTGGTCAAGGCGATGCGGGAGATTGAGGAGCTGGAAATACACGACACGGTGCAGGATAACGGTCAATGTGTCGATGCCATGCATTTGCAACCATGTCATTCCCCGATCTGGGACACGGCCTTGCTCATCAATGCCCTGATCGAGGCCGGTATGCCGCAGGATCATCCGGCGCTGCAGAAGGCGTCGACCTGGTTATTGTCCAAACAGACCAAGACCGTCGGCGATTGGATCATCTCCTCTCCCGGAGCCGAACCGGGCGGATGGTATTTTCAATTCGAGAACGAACTGTTCCCCGATGTCGACGATTCAGCGGTGGTGCTCATGGCCTTGGCGAAGGTGCATCTGTCCGATGAGGCCCAACAGTGCTTGGCGATTCGTCGTGGGTGTCGCTGGGTGACGTCGATGCAGGGCTCAGACGGTGGGTGGGGCGCCTACGACGTCGATAATAATCGGATTGTGTTCAACTACATCCCGTTCGCCGACCATCGCGCGCTGCTTGATCCCAGCACGGCCGACCTTGCCGGGCGGTGCCTGGAGATGCTCGCGACGTTGGGATATGACTGGACCCATCCCGCCGTCGCCTCTGCGCTGACGTTTGTGAAAAACGATCAGGAGCACGATGGCAGTTGGTATGGCCGTTGGGGTGTGAACTACATTTATGGGACCTGGTCGGTCCTTTCCGGCCTGCGGGCCATTGGAGAGGATCTTTCGTCGCCCTATATCCGCCGGGCGGTCAGTTGGGTCGAGTCCAAACAAAACCCCGACGGCGGGTGGGGTGAGTCATGCCTGTCGTATGGAGATGTTTCGCAGAGTGGTCGCGGTGACAGCACGCCGTCGCAAACAGCCTGGGCGCTGTTGGCCTTGATGGCAGGCGGAGTGACGGACTCCTTCAGTCTGGCCAGGGGGATCCATTACCTCATTCGGAATCAGCGGAAGGATGGGTCATGGGAAGAGGTGCGCCATACCGGAACCGGTTTCCCGCGCGTGTTCTACCTTCGTTATCATTGGTATTGCCAATACTTCCCCCTCTGGGCGCTGGCCATGTACCGCAATCTCAAGACTCGTGGAACGACGAGAGCCGATGAATTGCGTCTGCATGCCTATCAATCAGGACAGTTCCGGTCACCACGCTGACCGTGGGTGTTCACCCAGTTCAGCTCTTCCTCTCATTGTTCCTCGGGAGTCATCGTGACCGCGATCGGAGTTTTCGTGGCAACCCGGTGGGAGTTGGCTGCCGTGCGCCAGGCGTTTGCCACGAGTGAGGTGCAGACCGTCGGGGGGATTCGTTGCGTCGTCGCGCAGCAGGGGCAGGTTGCGTGGTGGGTCATTCCGATGGGTGTCGGTCCCGAGCGGGCCGCTACAACCGCCAGGCGGATGCTTGCGGAACAGTCATTCGCCGCTGTGTGGTCGACCGGGTTTGCCTGTGCGTTGGGTCCGGCTGAGATCGGTCAGGTGTTGATCGGCACGCAGGTGACGATGGAGGATGGCAGAGAGGTCGGACGACCGGTTCCCTGCGCGCCGGTATTCGTCGACTGGGTGCGGCGGGCTGTGCAGGAACAGCGTGTGCCGGTGCAGTCCGGCCGGTTTGTGACGGTTCCACGGGTCCTTTGTCGCGCGGAAGAGAAACGGGAGGTTGCTGCTCGTGTGGGGGGGATCGGACTCGACATGGAGAGCGCGGCGTTGGGGGGCGTAGCCTCGGAGCGCGAGATTCCATTTGTCATTGTTCGTACGGCATCGGATCTTGTCGATGAAAGCCTTCCGCTTGACTTCAACCTGTTTCTCAGGCCATCTGGGTGGGTGAAGGGTGTCGCTGCTTGCCTGGCTCACCCGACGAGTTGGATCGGACTCAATCGACTTCGTGTGCAAAGCCGCGTCGCCGCAACACAGTTGACGGCGGTATTCAGCGCCTGCGCCGCCCAGGCGCTGCGTGAGGGACTGGCCTGACCGGGCTCAACGTGGTTCGACGGCTGAGTCGGGTAGGTGGACGAGAGGAGAGCGTGGCATGGAAGGCATTGCTCGTATCGGGCGATATACGATCGATCTGACAGAGCAGATGGGACGGATGATGTTATTCGTCCTGTCCTCTTTTGCCTGGTTGACGCGCCCGCCGTTCCGGGTCTACCAAATCGTCAAGCAGCTGAATTTCATCGGCTATAAGTCTACGTTTGTCGTCGTCCTCACCGCTGTTTTTACCGGCATGGTTCTGGCGCTGCAGGGACATTACACCCTACGAAAATTCGGTTCTGAAGCAGTGCTCGGTTCTGCCGTGGCGCTCAGCATCATCCGGGAATTGGGGCCGGTTCTGGCGGCCTTGATGGTGACGGCCCGGGCCGGGTCCGCCATGACGGCGGAAATCGGTATCATGCGGATTACGGAACAGATCGATGCTTTGGACACGATGGCGATCAACCCGCTGCAATATTTGATCGGCCCCAAGCTCGTCGCCAGTCTCATCGCCGTACCGCTTTTGGTTGCGCTCTTTGACGTCGTCGGGATTTATGGCGGGTATGTCGTCGGTGTGCAGTTGTTGAACGGTAATGAAGGCGCCTACTGGAGTTCGATTGAGTCGGCCGTTGAGTGGAAGGATGTCTACGGCGGTATTTTGAAATCCATCAGCTTCGGCCTGCTGATCAGTTGGGTTTGTTGTTACAAAGGTTTTCACACCAAGCATAGTGCCGAGGGATTGGGGACTGCGACGACCGAAGCGGTGGTGCTGTCGGCCGTCCTGATTCTGGTGTGGGATTATTTTCTGACGTCGGTGCTGCTCTAATGCCGTTGCACGTGACGCGCACGAGGCGGATGCGACTGCGACGGCAGGGGGTAGATGTGGCTTGCACGAGGATCCATGATTAAACTGGTCGGCGTCGAAAAGACTTTGGGCAGGCAGCCGGTGTTACGAGGCGTGGATCTGACCATTCCCACAGGCAAACTCACGACGATTATCGGGCGAAGCGGCGAAGGCAAGAGTGTGCTGCTGAAGCATATTATCGGCCTCATGCAGCCGGATCGTGGCGAGGTCTGGATCGATGGCACGGACATTGCGAGACTCAAGGGGCAGGCGCTCAACGAGGTGCGGAAGAAGTTTGCCATGTTGTTCCAGGGGGCAGCGTTGTTCGACTCGATGACGGTATTTGAAAATGTCGCCTTCCCTCTGCGCGAGAAACTGCGCCTGAAGGGCGAGATCGTCATTCGGCGGGTTGAGGAAAAGCTCGAGCAGGTGGGCCTGAAGGGCATGGGCCATAAGTTTCCCGCCGAACTGAGCGGCGGCATGCGCAAACGCGCCGGGTTGGCACGCGCCCTGGTGATGGAGCCGGAGATCATTCTGTTCGACGAACCGACGACGGGGCTCGATCCGTTGATGGCAAAAGCCATTCATGATCTGATCGTGGCGATGCAACAGCAATTCAAGTTTACCGCCGTCATGGTCAGTCACGAAATCCCTGAGATCTTCGGGATCTCCGATTATGTGGCGATGCTCAAGAATGGACGGATTGCCGAGATGGCGCCATCGAATGAATTCGTGTAGACGACGGACGCAGAGATTCGTGAGTTTATTTTTGTCGCAGGGTCCGTCACGCCGAAGGGGTTGCCGACCGCATCCCTCTGATAGGAGACGTTATGGAACGTGCAAAGCTGGAATTGATGGTGGGAATTTTTGTGCTCGTCGGGATCGCCTGTCTCGGCTACTTGTCTATCAAGTTGGGGAAGTTGGAAGTCATCGGCGGACACAATTACCCGGTTGAGGCGGAGTTTACCACTGCGTCGGGGCTTAAGCCGGGCGCGTCGGTTGAAATTGCCGGTGTGGAGGTGGGGCGTGTCCGGCATATCGGTCTCAGCAGTGATCGTGCCTTGGTGGCGCTGGCGATTCAAGACGGCGTGAAATTGTATTCCGACACGATTGCTTCCATCAAGACACGCGGGATTATCGGAGATAAGTATCTCGCCCTGTCGGTAGGAGGCGGGGGCGATCCGTTAAAGCCCGGCGACAAAATTCGTGATACCGAATCTGGGCTTGATCTCGAGGAATTGGTCAGCCAGTATGTACACGGGAAGGTCAACTAGCCGGATTGGATGAGAGGTCAGGGAATGGGAATGAAGACGCCAGGCCGGTGCTGTGAGGGGCTCACCACTCAAAGGAGAGGTGTTGGGATGTATGTAATGCGAGGGATGATCATCGGGGCGCTGTTGGCGCTGCAGGTGTTAGTCGGTGGACAGGCGGTCGCCATCGCAGGGCCGGCGACGGATTCGATTAAGGGCACCATCGATGAAGTACTCAGGATTTTGAATGATAAAGAGCTCAAAGCACCCGCTCGGCAGGATGACCGGCGGCAACGCTTGGAGAAGGTGGTGGCGCAACGGTTCGATTATCCTGAAATGTCCAGGCGGTCGTTGGGAGCCCAATGGAATCAGTTGTCCGACAAGGACAAGCAGGAGTTCGTTGATCTCTTTCGTACGCTCTTGACCAATACGTACGCTGATCGTGTGGAGACCTATTCCGGTGAGGGCGTGCAGTACCTGAATGAGCGGACGGAGAAAGAATATGCGGAGGTCCGTACGAAGGTCCTCTCCGGGAAGGCTGAAATTCCCATGGATTACCGATTGCTGCACAAGAGTAACGATTGGCATGTGTACGATGTTGTGGTCGATGGTGTCAGTTTGGTGAATAACTATCGCGGGCAATTTACGAAGATCCTCCACACCTCCTCGTATCCCGACCTCGTCGATCAGCTCCGCAAGAAATCCGACAAGATCAAGGCGCCCTAATCCCGCTAGGGGGCGAGCGATTCCGGCAAGCGCCATGCAGTGTCACCATTTTTCGTCGATTCGAATCTGTCTGGCGCTGGCCGGCCTTCTGTTCCTGAGCCTTCCGGCTTCGGCGGAGGCCGACACGCAGATTTTTCCGGTTCCCTCCATTTCAACCAGTAGGAACGACGGTAACGACGCCGGCTTGATCGCGCCGATTCTGATCACGAATCCGGACGGAGAACTGAAGTATCTGATGGCGCCCATGCTCATTCAGAACTCGATCGTGGGTACTCGCGGAGTCTTCAATCTGTTCAAGTATGAGCCGGGTGGACGCCTGATGCGGTTCATCGCTTCGTTGACCGAGCGGATTGAACGCAAGGTGTTGTTCGATTATGTCGATCCGGCATTCGGCAACGGGCAATACTTCCTCAACTTCGGCGGTACCTACTTCAAGAACGCTACTTCCCGGTTTTTCGGGCTGGGCCAATCGACCGTGCAGGCGGATGAATCGAATTACACGGCGAGGGAAGCGCGAGCTTATTGGCGGCTCGGCCTCTATGCGAATGAAGTCACCCAGATATCCGTCGGGCAGCGAGTCCGGCAGGTGCGGCTCCAACGAGGCGGCACCGACCTTCCCTTTTCGGTCGAACAATTCCCCACCGTGGACGGCATTCAAGGCGAGTCCATCATCGTCGGGCACCGGGCGTCCTTTCATTACGACACCCGCGACAGTCTGGTCACACCCACGGATGGAATGTCCATCATGGCCTATGCGGAGTTGAATCAAAACATCAAAAACGGCGACCACCCGGTCTACTCGCGGTACGAACTCGAAGTCAAAAAACTGTTCCCGAGCGAGTCCAAGCGCGCCATTCTGGTCGTCCGTGCCGACTTGCAGGCGACCATCGGGTCCCAGGTGCCGTTTTTTGAACAGTCCTCGCTCGGTGGGCAGAACAATCTGCGCGGGTTCGGGTTGGACCGATACATCGACAAACATCTGATTGCCTTCAGTATCGAAGAACGGATTCATCTCCTGCGGACGAAATTGGCCGGGGTGACGGCGGATTTCGAAGTGGCCCCGTTTCTCGACACGGGTCAGGTATTCAACTCGTTCAAAGACGTCAGCTTCCAGGATTATCGGATGACGCCGGGGTTGGGGTTTCGCGCCATCGTTCGCCCCAATGTCGTCGGCCGAGTAGATTACGGGTACAGTCGTGAGGGTGGCGCGGTCTTCGCAGGGTTAGATTTCCCCTATTAATATTTCCTATTAAGTGCGATTGAGTGGACGCCAAGATTACTCATGCGGCAGGCGATTTACTGCTTCTACATCGTGACTTTTCTGTGTGGCCTCCCGTTCTCTGCGGGAGCGGAAGGTTTCGGCCCCTTTCCGGTCAGAAACTTTCAAGCGCTGGACCAGCTGGTTCTGGCCATGCCGGGCGATCGGGCCGCAGTCTTGAAGAGGGGCGATTTCGATGTGCGGTTGGAAGTGGCGAATACGGCCAGTATTTCGAGGGACCAGGAGGAACAGGCCGACGTCTCGATGAAATTCGAAACGGTACGAACTGGACTCTTCCTTCGTTACGGTCTTACGGACCGATTGGAGATCGGTGCGGAAATTCCCGCCTATCATCGGTACGGTGGTTTTATGGAGGGCCCGATCCTCGGGGTGGAGCGGGGCACGACCGGGGTGTCGCCGCCACGAAAGGCGTTGCAGGATGTCGGGTATGCCTTCAATCTAACCAATGGAGGCCGCACGCTGTTCAGGGGAGCAGAGGGTGCCACCGGGCTGGGGGATATTTCTTTTTACGGCAAGTATCAGATTCTGAAGGAAACATCGATCGTCCCGGCCTTGTCGGTGCGTGTCGGGGTCAAAGCCCCGACTGGAGATACCAGTCAGGTGTTCGGCAGCGGGCATCCTGACGCCGGCATCGGTTTGGCGCTGGATAAGAAGTTCGCAGGAAGTTGGATCCTCTACGCGAACCTGAATGGAGTGTTTCCCACGGGACGGATTGCAGGGTTGGGACTCCAGCCGGTGGTGAGCGGGTTGGTTGCCGTGGAATATCTCTGGACGGAAAATTTTTCGATCACGGCACAGTTCGATTATTATTCCCCGCCGTTTCACGGGACCGGAACACGAGTTTTGGATAAGGGCGTGACGGAGTCGGTGCTGGGGGTGAGTTATCGAGTCCTTCCCGGTCTGTTGTGGCAGCTGTACGGAGTAGAGAATCTCGATTTTATTACCGGGAGTGCGGCGGATTTTACCCTGTCCACGGTCCTCACCTACCGGTTTCGATCGTGACCTTGGTTGTCCCGTTCTTGTCCCGAGGAAATGCGAAATCTTGACACCGGCGATGCCATATGTGAGGATGAGCCGATTGTACGAAACTTCTTCGCTGCTTCGTCGCGACCTTCTCTATACGGCTTGTTCCCACTGAATGAATACCTGCGTCCAATTGTCATCATTTGACAAGGAGATTGTGCAATGTC
>JACOEF010000126.1 GCA_024998705.1 Nitrospira sp. | reverse complement strand
TCTTCGCGATGGAGGCGGTGGCACTGCTGGTCTGGCGCCTGGCCGATCAGCATCGATACGACATTCGCATTGAAGCCGCTGTCGCCAAGATCTTCTGTTCGGAACACACGATCCGGTTCATCCGGGACGCGCAAACGATCTTCGGAGGGATGGGGTACGAAACCGCCGACTCCAAACAGGCGCGCGGAGAGGCGGCCTTCGGTATCGAGCAACTCGTGCGCGATGCGGAGATGTATCGCATCGGCGAAGGTGCCACGGATATTTTGCGCCCCTTCGTCGTCCGCGAAGGATTGAGCCCTCATCTGGATCGCGCCAAAAGCTTGTACGCGGAACACCTCTCGATACTCGAGCAAGGCCGGGAGGCGCTGAAGTTACTGCGCTTCTACCTGCCCTGGTACCTGCGACAATGGCGAAAAGGGCCGCTGCCCGATGGCCGAGAACTTGCCCATCCCCAAGTTCGGCCTGCAGTTCGTTATGTCGAACGAACCAGCCGGCGGCTGGCGCGGGAAATTCTCTACGCCATGGTGCGATTCCAGGCCGCGTTTCGGGACGAACAGCGGCTGCAGAACAAGATTGAAGCCGTCGGCGAAGACCTTTTCGCCATGCTGGCCACGGTGCTCTATGCCGAACGACAGGCCAGGCTCGACGGGCATACCACGGTGTGGGAATTGGCAGAGGCGTTCCGTTCGACGGCGACACAGCGGATCGAACAACGGCTGAGAGAGTTCAGGCACCACCGCGACACCACTGCCGCGACCACCGGCAGACAAGCCCTTAAAGGGTACTACCCCACCCTCTCAGAAGGGATCATTCGACGGCGGCTAGAGGACTATCGTCACAACCAGCACATGACATGAGCGTGCGACGACAGTTCAAGGAATCTGCGCCCAGCGGATGCTAGACCTTCTGAAGCCCCAGGCCGGCGACCATCTCCAGCTTGAACGGATGACTCGCCTCCCCCATGTAGAGCGTCTGATGGGGAAATGGAATCTCGATGCCTTGCGCGTCAAACGCCTTCTTAATCCGACGCCTGTATTCACGTCCGACCTTCCACTGTTCAAGCGGCTTTGTTTTGATACGCGCACGAATCGTCACGGCGCTATCGGCAAAATTCTCAATACCCACGACTTCAATCGGCTCAATCATCAGCGGCCCCAGTTCCTGGTCCTGGCGCAATTCTTCCCCGACCGCCTGCATCACCGCCACCCCCCGGTCCGTGTCCTCTTTATAGGCCACTCCCATGTCCAGCACGAAGGCCGACCAATCCTTGCTCATGTTGGACAGCGTGTTGATACCGCCGTTGGGGAAAATGTGCACCACTCCGGAAAAATCACGCAACGCGATCGTTCTGAACGTAATGGTCTCCACGAGCCCGCCGGTCCCGTTGATCACGGCCACGTCTCCCAGCCTGATTTGATCTTCAAGGATAATGAAGAATCCACTGATGAGATCGCGCACCAGATTCTGGGCACCGAATCCCACAGCCAAACCAAGGATGCCGGCGCCGGCCAGAATCGGCGCGATGTCCAACCCCACGACCTGTAGCGATTCAATGATGACAATCGCCCAGATTGCCGTCAGGGCAATGGTCCTGAGGATCCCCGTGAGCGTTGCGGCGCGTTTCTGAGCCGTTCCGGACTGTTGATCGCTGTCGTCACTCGTGAGAATCATCACCCGTTCCAGTTGCTGCAACCCCAATCGGGCAAATCTAATCGCAATATATCCGACCACGAACACCAACCCGACCCGCAACAGGGCGACGCCTATCGTTACGGAAATACTCTGGAGCCAGGGAAGGGCAGTCTGCAAGGATACTCCGGTTATCATATCGATCTCCCTTGTGTAAGGACTGCCGGCGCTTCCAATTCGCGAGGCGACCACGTCAGTACCCGCGCAACCCAGCAATACGGTACAGAGCGGCGTGGTCGCCGATAGAATCGTTACGCTCGACAAGAATGGCTACATTGACTCCGTCACTCGTGGGGCACGCATGATA
The DNA here is from genome assembly GCA_024998705.1 of Nitrospira sp. Taxonomy (GTDB): domain Bacteria; phylum Nitrospirota; class Nitrospiria; order Nitrospirales; family Nitrospiraceae; genus Nitrospira_A. The sequence continues at coordinate 1,596 of JACOEF010000126.1, read as the reverse complement.
GTCTAGCGACATCACGCCCCTCTTGCCACTCCTTCCCAGTCACACCTCGCAGTCGACAACGGGCGGAGGCTGGATGGACCCTGACCTGCTGAGGTTGCAAGAGCCCGTAACAGGAGGCGGAGCTGCCCGGCGAATCGAGAAAGAATTTCGTGCATCAGTCGGTAGACACTGCAACTCTTCTTCGGCTATTATTCCGGTTCACTTCGACCGGTCACGCATCCTCTAGTGGCGGTGTAGCTCAGTTGGTAGAGCAGCGGACTCATAAGCCGCGGGTCACCCGTTCAATCCGGGTCACCGCCACCAAATATTTCCTCAAGTTATAACTTCCCTACCCCCGACGTCGACTTGGCATCGCCCAGAGCCCTGGATTCCCGGGCAGTAAATCAGCAGGATTGTCCATCGACACTTGCCTGGGCCTTTTTCCTGCGACGTGATAGCTGTCATATGATATTAAGCTACATCAATCGCTATTAGATGGTTCTGTGAGAGTTTGATACAGTGCGACCATGATCAGGATACTTCTCGAAGACACGGGTGCCTGGAACTATTGCGAGAGCTCTCGTGACCTCATGCGGCGGTTCTAAATGGCAACCGCCCATGAAGGAAAGACCGTGAAGGACTTTTTGATCGAGCTGGCTGAGCAGAAGATTCAGGAACTAGGGAAAAAGGGCATTCTACCGAAGGGCAAAACCTAGGAGGAAACATGGCACAGGAGGAAAGACCAAAGTCCGGGTCTGAACGGCCCTCTGAAAAGCGGATCCAACAGGGTGAACATGTCGAACGCAAAAGCCAAATAATAAAAGTCTCCGACACAGAACAACCCCCTCCCAGGCGTCGAGATGACGACCCTAAAGCCTAATTTGGAAAAGCTTTCCGATCAGCGCCATGCTTTGCTGTTTGGCATTCGACGGTCGGCTCGATACCATCTCCGACGTCGAGGATTTTTTGAGCTATGGCATGCTACGACGAACTTTATTGGCATAGCTTCCGGTTCTGCAGCAGTGGTCGCGGTAGTAAAGGATTTCCCGACAGTAGCAGCCTCACTGGCAGTCCTGGTTGCACTTGCATCGGCCTTCGACCTGGTAATTGGCACGGCCGAAATGGCTAGGAAGCACAGCGACCTTGCGAAGCGGTTCATTTTGCTCGAAAAAGAAATCGAGCTAGCAGGGGATTTAACCGAAGTTAACCTGCAAGTCCATACGGCGAAACGCCTCGAAATCGAATCTGATGAACCACCCATCCTGAGGACTTTGGACCGAATCTGCCACAATGAACTATGTCGGGCCATGGGCGAGCCTCCCGAATCTTATAAGCAGATCCCGTGGCTTGAGAAACGCCTCGCTCAGGTCATTAGCTTCGACCCTCCATACCCTCAGGGCAGCAACGGTAAGAACAGAGACTGACAGGAACTCCATGCAAACAGAGAACGATCGCCAATTTGATGCCCTCTACCTCGCGATCGGCAGATTTCTGGTCAATTGGGGCCAGATTGAATATGAGATGTATCGCTGCACCAAGATGATCTATGTCAACTGTGCCGCGCCGATGCTTCCTGAAAAGTTTCCTAATACGATTGAGGGCAAGATCCATCTCTTC
>JACOEF010000231.1 GCA_024998705.1 Nitrospira sp. | reverse complement strand
GGAAGCGGCCAAAACACTTGGGTTTGAACTCAATCACGATTGCGGCGGAAATGCGTCCTGTACCACGTGTCGCGTAGAAGTGCAGACGGGTGGCGATAATTTGTCGGAGATTGACTTCGACGAACAAGACCTGTTGGATCGTGAAGCCTTGTCGGAGCCGCGGCATCGGCTAGGTTGTCAGGCAAGGGTGTTAGGGGATGTGGTGGTGCGTGTGCCGGAAACCAAGTGGGTGCAACCTACATCAGCCTCATCAGGCGAGGTTGGGAAAAGCGGGGCAGGACTTCCGTAAGCTTCAGTGAGATGGTAAAGTAACGTAACGTGCTGAACAGGTAGACCAGAAGGAGGACCAACGATGGTAACGATTACGCAGTTGGCAGAGCAGAAGATAAAAGAACTCATGACCGAAGAAAAAGACGTGGTCGGTCTGCGGATTTATGTTCGCGGCGGCGGATGTCACGGCTATCAATATGGGATGGCGTTCGAATCCAAAATGGCCGACGATGATACGGTCATCGAAAAAAGGCGACGTGAAGGTCATTATGGACTCGCAAAGCGCACCGCTGCTCCAGGGCGCGGAAGTCGATTATGTCGACAGCTTGCAGGGCTCCGGTTTTTCGATCAAGAACCCGCAAGCCAAGACGACCTGCGGATGCGGCAGTTCTTTCAGTGCATAAGACCTTTCCGGTTGTGACGCAACCGGGATGTGACTGTTCCATTGAGTGAAGTAGCAAGCCGGGAGTGGCTCTCCAGCTAGTGGGAAGCCCTCCCGGCTTGTTCGTTCTATCAATCTTGGTGGAGTGTTGTTCCGATGGCTCAGGCGACGATCACCCGGCGTTATCGGTTCTGTGCCGCGCATCGACTGCATACAGATCAGCTGTCGGCCGAGGACAATCGAGTGACGTTCGGCAAGTGTAACAATCCGAACGGGCACGGGCACAATTATGTGGTATTCGTGTCCGTCAGGGGCGACATCCACCCGGTGTCGCATCAGGTGGTTGATGTGCCACAGCTCGATGCGGTCGTCGCGCAGATCGTGGTGCAACGTTTTGATCATCAGGATTTGAATCTGGATCCGGAGTTCTCAACCCAAACCACGACTGGAGAGAATCTGGTGTTGCTCATATGGGACCTGCTGGTGGACAAGCTTCCTGCGGGTCGGCTCGTGAAGGTCGGTGTGATTGAAACGCGGGATAACTACTTCGAGTATTCCGGCTCTACGGAGAACAGTCGGAGAGAAGAGGGAGTGAGGCATGGCTAAAGTGGTTTCCGGGTCTCGCGCCAGACGGTCGCGTGTCGGTGCGACGCCGACCGACCAAGACCCGATCGAAGGGCTGATGACGAACCTCTTGCTGGAATTGGGAGAGGACCCTGACCGTAACGGCCTCCTCAATACACCGAAGCGGGTCGCGAAGGCCATGCGCTTTATGACTCAGGGGTATCGACAGGATATCGACCATCTGCTCAATGGGGCTCTGTTCCCGATTGAGTATGACGAAATGGTGATCGTGAAGGACATTGATTTCTTCAGCATGTGCGAACATCACCTGCTGCCGTTTTTCGGGAAGTGTCACGTGGGATATCTGCCCAACAAAAAAGTCGTGGGGTTGAGCAAAATTCCGCGGGTTGTGGATGCGTTCAGTCGTCGGTTGCAGGTGCAGGAACGGCTGACGCTTCAGATCGCTGAGACGTTGAAAAAAAAGCTCAATGCGCATGGCGTGGCGGTTGTGATGGAAGCACGCCACCTGTGCATGATGATGCGGGGCGTCGAAAAACACAACACGATTGCCGTGAGCAGTTCCATGTTGGGCGTGTTCCGCACCCAGCAGCAGACTCGCGAAGAGTTCTTGAAGTTGATTCGTGGCAGCAGTGTGCGAGACGGAAACTAATCGCCTGCTGCCCGTAGCTCCTCGACGAAGTTCCTCACCAGATCGTTAAACACATCAGGTTGCTCAAGATTGCTCAAGTGCCCGGCGGCAGGGATCACGGCCAGCCGGGCACCGGGGATTTCCGTCGTCATCATTTGCGCGTCGACGAGGGGTGTCGTGTAGTCTTCCTGGCCGACGACCACGAGGGTTGGACAGGTGATGGCACGGAGGTGGGCGACCGAATCAGGCCGATCCGCCATGGCCATCAGATCGACGAGGACGCCGCTGACCGGAGTCTGTCGGATCGTCCGTCGAACGTATTCAAGCAGTTGAGGGTTCTGCCGCAGGGATGTGGCTCCAAGTAGTTTCGGGAGCATGATGTCCGCCACGGCGTCGGTTCCCTGCCTGTAGGCTGTTTGTGCCAGATTGAGACGCCCTGTGCGCCCCTCCGGGCTATCCGCCTGTGCGCGAGTATCAGCCAGCACCAATCCCATCATGCGGTTCCCGTATTTTCGAGAGAAGGCCAAGCTGACATAGCCCCCCATCGATAACCCGACGAGAACCGCTTGAGGAATGGCTAGGTGGTCGAGGAGTGCGCAGACATCATCAGCATAGTGATCGAGTGAAAAATTCCACAGCGGGGCATCCGATTCACCGTGTCCGCGTAGATCGACGGCGATGGTTCTGAATGGTTGGGACAGCGCGGTCACCTGCGGTGACCACATTGAGCGATTGAGCGGGAAGGCATGGAGAAAGACGAGGGGAAGTCCTGTCCCGTGGTCGTCGTAGGCCAATCGAATTCCATTCGTGTCGAAAAACATTCGTAGGTCCTTTGAGAGAGTCCGAAAGTCCGATGGGTGGGTGGTAGCATTGCCGCGCGTGGGAATCAAGGGGATGGTCGCTTGGTGGGCTAGTCATCGTTTGCCATGGTTCCCTCACGACGGCTAGAATGCAGGGCAATACGGAGAGAGAGCACGACGATGCCCCTTCATGATTCCACAGGCGATCTCTTCGCGCCGGCTCAGGCCGCGACCCGTCCGGGGAAGGTGCCGCTGGCCGAGCGCATGCGCCCCCGAAGCTTTGACGATCTCGTCGGGCAGGATGAGGTGGTGGGGCCAGGACGCCCGCTCCGAACGGCCATTGAACGGGATCAACTCGCCTCTGTTATTTTTTGGGGACCGCCGGGTTGCGGAAAAACCACGTTAGCCGGGCTGGTGGCGCAGCACACCCAATCCCAGTTCGTGCCGTTTTCAGCTGTCACCGGCGGGATTCCCGAGCTGCGTGAGATTATTAAGGCTGCGGAGCAGCGGCGGGCGATGGGTCGGGCGACCACGCTGTTCGTCGACGAAATTCACCGGTTCAATAAATCCCAGCAGGACGCCTTTTTGCCGCATGTCGAACGGGGCACGGTGGTGCTCATCGGCGCGACCACAGAAAATCCCTCCTTCGAATTGATCGCCCCCTTGCTCTCTCGCTCCATCGTCGTGGTGCTGAAGCCGCTGACAGAGGAGTCGCTCGGTTCCATCTTGGACCGTGCAGTGGCCGACATGGAGCGGGGGCTCGGATCGCTGCGGATCACCGTGCATCACGAGGCTCGCGAGCGGTTGATTGCCTTCGGCAACGGGGATGCCAGAAGCCTGCTGACGACCTTGGAGTTTGTGGCCGGCCAGGCGCCCGTCGGGCCGGATGGATCACGGACCATCGATGAACAAGTGCTGGAGTCTGCGCTGCTCAAGAAGGCGCTTCGTTACGATAAGTCTGGCGAGGAGCACTACAATCTGGTGTCGGCGTACATCAAGAGCCTGCGCGATTCCGATCCGGACGGCGCCCTCTACTGGCTGGCGCGTATGTTGGAAGGCGGTGAGAATCCGAGATTCATTGCCCGTCGGATGGTGATTTTTGCGTCAGAGGATATCGGCAACGCCGATCCCCTGGCCCTGGTGATGGCCAACGCGGTGGCGCAGGCGGTGGAATTCGTGGGGCTCCCGGAGGCTCAGATCAACCTGGCTCACGGGACGACGTATCTTGCCTCCCGGCCCAAGGACAATGCGTCCTATGTGGGCCTGCAGGAGGCGGTGCGGGATGCGCGTCAACATGGCAACCTCGGTGTGCCGTTGCACCTGCGCAACGCGGTGACATCACTGATGAAAGACATCGGCTACGGGAAGGGGTATCGGTACGTGCATGACGATCCGGCGTCCAAGACCGATCAGCATCACCTTCCGGACCCGCTTCGCGGGACGCGTTATTACCGCCCCAGAACCCCGTAATTTGGTGAAGAAGGGGCTGGACAAACCTGGACAGATGGTTATACTTAAGCCCGAGGTTGCCATGGCACGTCACTCGAGTTCAGCGGTGAGTGTGAGCGAACGCCGGAAGTATATCCGGGCGACGCTCATCGGGTCGGCCCTGGTGTCGCCGCAAAGCGGAGCCAAGGGTTTTACGGCGGTGCTGAACCACGTCAACAAGATTGGTGCCGGCCTTCATTCCAAAGAGACCCTGCCCATCGGCGCAAAGATTACTGTGTCGCTGGCGTTCCTGGACCCGGATCGCGTGGAGCAACAAGAGAAGTTGAATGCCACGGTGGCGTGGGCCAAACCGTGGGAGAAGGGAATATTGCTGGGGGTGGTGTGGGATGATCTAGTGACGAAAGAGAAGAACCGCTGGTTGTACTACTATCTGGAAGAGACGCTGAAGTCGACCGATTAACCGATTGCCGTCAGTTTGTTCCGCACGTCCTGCAATTCATCGGACAACGATTCCCAGCGCGCCGTGAGTCGCTCCAGTTCCTTTTTCCACCCTTCCTGCTCGCGCTGCAATTCGTTCCATCGGCCGTGTTCTTGGTAGAGGGCCGGGTCGGCTAGTTCCAGCTCACGCGCTTTCACTTTGGTTTCCATCGAGGCGATTTCGGACTCTGCCCGCGACACCTGCTTTTCAAGGCGCGCCTGCGTTTTGCTCAGATCCCGTCGTTCCCCACCCTGAGATTTCTGCTGCACCTGCGAAGCCATGGCCTTGGTGGGGCCGTCTGATTTGCCTGCTTGGGCGGCGGCGAGCTCCGCGCTGGATTCCTTGATCGATTCGAACTCCTGTGCTTTCTTCCACAAAAAGTATTCATAGTCGCCGAGATAATTCTTCGCCTGCCCTTCATCCACTTCAACGATCAGCGTGGCAACACGCGTCAGAAACGTCGGATCGTGGGAGATGAAAATGATCGTCCCAGGAAAGTCCGTCAAGGCATCGGTCAGCATGTCCACGGAGGCCGGGTCCAGGTGGTTAGTCGGTTCGTCGAGCAGCAGGGTGTTCGCCGGCTCCACCAGCATGCGAGCCAGGGCCACGCGATTGCGCTCGCCGCCGCTGAGGGCTTTGATCGGTTTTTTCTGGTCATCACCGGAGAACAAGAAGGCGCCGGCAATGCCGCGCAAAAAGTTGGTTTCGGCCTGCGCGGAGACCTCGGCCAATGATTCCAGGATCGTGTCGTCCGGGTCCAAAGACTCCGCCTGATGTTGGGCAAAATAGTGAAGCGTGACGCCGTGCCCGACCTGACGCGTGCCCTTTTCAAACGGCAGCACGCCGGCCAGTATTTTCAGCAGCGTGCTTTTCCCGGCGCCATTCTCACCCACCAGGGCGATCCGTTGCCCTCGTTCCACCGTGAAGTCCAGCGAACGGTAAATGACCTTTTCGCCGTAGCTCTTCGCGACGCCTTTGAGTTCCAGCACGTGCCGTCCACTGGCCGAGGGCAGGGGAAACTTGAAGCGCACGCGTTTGGTATCGCGTTGCCGCTCGATCAACTTCACCTTATCCAGTTGCTTGATGCGCGACTGTACTTGCTTGGCTTTATTCGCCTGATAACGGAAACGATCGATGAAGTTCTGGACGCGGGCCACTTCTTTGCTTTGCCGGTTGGCGGCGGACTCGATCTGGGCGTCACGGGCCGCCCGGAGTTCCTGAAACTTCGTATAGTTGCCGCGATATTCCTGAATGGTGCGATCACGGAGTTCCCAGATATGCGTCGCGATGCCGTCGAGGAACTTGGTGTCGTGCGAGATGACGAGCAGTGTGAGATTGGAGTCGAGAAGAAACCGTTCGAACCAGCGTTGGGTTGGCTTGTCCAGGTGATTCGTCGGTTCGTCCAGCATCAGCACGTCGGGGTTCGACAGCAGCAGGTGCGCGAGGGCCACACGCATACGGTATCCGCCGGAGAGATTTTCGATCGGCCGCGAAAAATCGGTCTCCGAAAAACCCAGGCCGGCAAGGATTCGTTCCGCTTCGTGTTCCGGATACAGATCGCGGTGCGTGGCATCCAACACGGTTTTTCCGACGATGGTTTCGAGTTCCTGCGGGAGGTAGCCGACACGCAGGCGCGGGCGCTTGCGGATGGTGCCTTTATCGGGAGATTCCTCGCCCAGAATCATCCGGAAGAGCGTGGTCTTGCCGGCGCCGTTGGGGCCCACGAGGCCGACACGGGCGCCGGGACGCAAGTGCGCCGTGGCGCCTTCGAGCAGAACTTTAGTGGCAAATTGTTTATGGACAGATTCAAGCTGTAGCATGGATCAGTACGACTCGGTGTAAGGGGTGAAACGTTCGGTGAGGTACCTGCTGCGGAGTGTCAGTGCCGGTGTGCGTATCGGCGTCCGGCCAAGCGTCTGACTCGTAGAGCTCGGATATCCCCGCACACATTCGAAGCGTTGGTCGGACAAGCTTTATTTGGTGGAGCTGGCCGGGATTGAACCGGCGACCTCG
>JACOEF010000415.1 GCA_024998705.1 Nitrospira sp. | reverse complement strand
TGTCACGAGAAGCCTTGTGAAGGGAAACCCTAGCGGCCGATGGCCTATCATCGTATTGCAGCCCTGGTGATCCGTCACCTGTATCTCTACCGTCGCAGTCTGCCGCGGGTGATGGAGATCATCTACTGGCCCTTTCTAGACCTCGTGGTCTGGGGATTCATCACCGTTTATCTGGCGACGTTTCAAGGCCAGATGCCGGCGGTGGTCACATTTCTCCTCGGAGCGTTGATTCTCTGGGACGTGCTCTTTCGCTCGCAGCAGGGCATCACCATTTCGTTTCTCGAAGAAATCTGGGCGCGTAATCTCATGAACCTGTTCGCCAGCCCGCTCACGCCGAACGAATTTCTAGCAGCCACCATGGTGATGAGCCTGTTTAAAGTCACTGCAGTGTCGATGGTGATGTCGGTCTGCGCCTGGATCTTGTACGGGTACAACGTTTTTATCATCGGGCTCTGGCTGGTGCCGTTCATTATGAATCTTGTGCTGACCGGCTGGATCATCGGTGTATTCACGACGTCGTTGATCATGCGGTTTGGACAGGAGGCGGAAGTGTTGGCCTGGAGCATGGTGTTTCTGTTTCAGCCGATCTCCTGCGTGTTTTATCCTATGGAGGTCCTGCCGTCCTGGCTGAGAGCCGTGGCCTCGATCAATCCGGCCGCCCATGTGTTTGAGGGCATGCGCGGACTTCTGGCCACCCATGCGGCTCCCCTGAGCAGTCTGAGCTTGGCCAGCGGGTTAAATCTTGTGTATCTTGGAGCGGTCATCCTGTGGTTTCATCACACCTTCAGTGTGTGTAAGGAACGGGGGTCGTTGGTGCGGGTCGGTGAGTAGTCGATCTACCGAACGGGGAATAGGGGAGTAGTGGGATGAAGATCAAATCAGGGCAAGTCAGGCAGGCACCGCTGCCGGTCGGTCTCGAATCCTTTTCGTTTCACCAGACGCCGGTCCTCGTCATCGAGAATTTTTGGTCCGCCGAGGAGCGGACTCAGTTTCGACAGGCGATGAACCGTGCGAATTGGAATCAGTTGCACGATTTGTCATACGTCCGGCAGGATTTTCCCAATTCCTGAAACTGGGCAAAAGCTGAGATTGCCCAACCGCAGGGGCAACTCCTGCTCAGTCGATTGGAGATGCCCTGCATTCAGGAGTATATCGAATCGTTTCCGAATATTAGCAGGCGGCATTTGGGGTTCAGCTATTATTCTTATAGTGCCGGTGACTGCCTGCTGACGCACGATGATACGGATCAAGGTCATCCGGTCGGTGGGAAGCCTGCTCCCCGCCGTCGTCTCGCAATGGTGAGTTACTTTCATGAAGCATGGGAATGTGATTGGGGCGGAGAGTTGATGATCTACGCAGCGACCGGTGAAACAAAACACGGAAAGCCGGATCTAGCCATTACGCATTGTATCGCCCCCAAGCCGGGGTCGTTGGTCATGTTTACCGTGCCGCGGTTCCATCGGGTGTGCCGGGTAGACCAAACAGCGGGAGATCACAAGCGCCTCTCGATTGCCGGTTGGTTCATGACCGAACATGCCTGATGCGTAAGGTGCTTGTCGTACTGCAGGCCAAATGGTTGGAGGGTGAGGGGGGAACAGAGCCAAGTAAGTGGGAAACGCGGGCCTACACGTGTCGGTGGGCCGTGACAATGAGCACTTGGGCCGGCTTTCTGCTCTTATTCCGCCAACAATGATGAATTTCCGACGGAATGCAGGCGGCATCCCCTCGTTTGAGACTATACAGGGTTTCTTCCAAAGTGAGTTCGACGGTTCCCTGCAGGACGACGGCGAGTTGTTCTGCCTGACGTACATACGGACGTGACCCGCTGGCGCCGCCCGATTCCAGCGTAATGACCATGGGTTCTAGCTGGCTGTCTTCACTGATCGGCCCGATCGCTTCGATCCTGGCCCGGGACCACTCACTTTCCACTACCGGTCTGGCATCCGCTCGGATGACAGCCGCGTGTGACGGACTGATAGTTCTGAAAAACTCTCCAAGGGTTACGCCGAGCGCCGATGCGATCCGCTCGGTGGAGGCAATAGAGGGAGAGGCCTGCCGGAGTTCGACCTGTGAGATAAAACTGGGGGAGAACCCGCATTTGTCCGCTAGAGTTCGGACAGAGAGGTGGCGGCTTTTGCGGAGACGGCGAACGATATCGCCGACATGCATTTTTTTTCGATCCTCGGTTGCCAGGCTCTTCCGAGGGGCCTTCTTCTTGGTCTTTTTCTCCACGCCGTTCTATCCTTTTGTGCCTGCCCTGGACTCGCGCGCTGTGTGTAGCACGTTTATAGGCCTGTCGCAAGCCGGCCAATTGGGTATGAGTTTCTCAGGTATAGCCGTGTTTGTCGTCCAATAGGGAGGGCTTTGCAGCCAAGGGACCACCCTGATGCGGTGCTGCAGGCTCCTATTCCGGTATATATCTGGTTCGCCACTCCAGAATCGGCCGAACCACTCCCGGCCATCGACCGTGAAAATCTCCCCGTGCTGAATCTCCGGTCCCGCTGTCGTCCACACGAAATCCGATTGCTCGGGGAGCGTGCACGTGCAGGCGAAAAGGATCTTCGGTCATCATCAAGGATGAGACCGACACCATTCCCTCGGCCAGCAAGTTTCCGGGAATTCTGGCGGTGGAAGTATACCGACCGGTCGGGCGAGGGGTCCGCTGCCAGGCGGGGTCACGGTCGTGCGCGATAAACACGAGGACATCTTCTTCATTGTAGAGATTGAAGACCGGCACAAAGATATGCCCGGCTTTCACGACATCAAATTCCACTTCAAGGTCAATCGGCTTGCGGATGTCGAATCGGTCCGTGACGATGCCGGCCTCAGTCCGGACTCGCACGGCACCGAGGCGAACGACGTCATTGGCCGGGGCCTGGGTTGGATCAGGCCATTCGACTGCGGGTTGAATGTGCCCGGCATGGAGGTAGTGATTCACCACGTCATGAGCCGGTCCTGCCTGCACTACTTCTCCCTTGTTCAGGAGAATCGCCCGGGAACACATCCGGGTAATCGCCGGCATGTCGTGGGAAACGAGGATCACCGTCCGCCCATGCTGTCCCACATCTTCCATCTTCCCCATGCATTTCTTTTGAAACCGGACGTCTCCGACCGCCAACACTTCATCGACGATAAGAATGTCCGGATCCATGTGGGCCAGCACGGAGAACCCGAGCCGAACATACATTACGCTGGAATAATGTTTCACGGGTGTGTCGATAAATTGCTCGACTTCGGCGAATGCCACGATCTCGTCGAACTTTTTCGCAATCTCCTGCCGCTTCATGCCGAGGATCGCTCCGCTCATGAAGACATTGTCGCGCCCGGTCAGTTCCGGGTGGAATCCGGTGCCCACTTCCAATAAACCGCAAAATCGGCCGTTGATGATCGCACGGCCTTTGGTGGGTTCCGTCACCCGCGAAAGAATCTTGAGGAGCGTGCTTTTGCCCGAGCCGTTGGTGCCGATGACTCCGAAGACTTCGCCTTTTTTAATCTCAAACGACACGTCGCGCAGCGCCCATAGGGTGTCATTGGTCTGAGGAGGTGCCGGTTGCCGACCGGCGAGGTGGCGAAGTCCACGCGCCAAGGCTCCGGCCAGGGAACCGTCTTGAGCATGTGTCGTCCCTAAGCGATAGCGCTTGGAGAGGCCGGTAACGCTGACAGCGGTGTCACTCATCTAAATTAAATCGGCGAAGGTACGCTCCACCCTCCGAAAAAATATGACGCCGCCGATTAAGAGCAGCGCCACCATGGCCAGACTCACTGCCATCATGGTCCAGTCAGGAGCCGTCTTTCCGAGCAGGGCCCACCGAAATCCCTCAATGACCCCCGCCATTGGATTCAGGCCGTAGTACCAGCGCAGCGACTCAGGTACCAGAGACGCCGGATAGAGTACCGGGGAGGCAAACATCCATAACTGCGTCATCAAGGGAACGACGGATGCCACGTCGCGATATTTCACGTTGAGAGCCGAAAGCCACAGGCTTACCGAGAGGGCGGTCAGCAGGGCGATCCCCACGAAGAATGGCAGAAACAGCACTGTCCACTGAGGAACCTGCTGATACCATGCCATCATTCCGATCAGGATGAGCAAGCCTACGGCAAAATCAACCAGGTTGATAAAGGTCGCAGCGATTGGGATGATCAGCCGTGGAAAGTAGACTTTCTTAATCAGGCCTCCCTCCGTCACCACACTTAACGTGCTGCGTTCGAGGCTTTTGGAAAACAGGGACCAGGGAAGAATCGCAGCGAACGCAAAGGTGGGATAGGGCAGCCCATCCGACGGCATTTTAGCCAAATACCCGAATACCAGCGTGAAGATCAGCGTGCTGAGCAGAGGCTGCATGAGAGCCCAGCCAGCTCCGTTCGCCGTCTGTGCGTATCTCGTTTTGAGATCCCGCCATGCGAGAAAGTACAAGAGCTCGCGCGACGCCCACAGCTCGCGCCACCCCACTTGGACATATCCCGTACGGGCTTCGATCACAATGGATGATGAGGTGCTCTCCGGAAATGAGCTTGCCATAGTCATGTGTGCCCTGCTGTCGAAAAAGTGCGTCTGTTCTGCGTGACGAGCGTGGAATGGGCGCCGGTAAGATGGGTCCTTTGTGCCGAACGATAGGCGAATATCTGAACTCGCAACATGCATTGTTTGGCCGGATGCACCATCACCTGACTCGAACGATAATCACTCACTACTTTCCCTTCCCGGCCAGAAACTGTTTGAGTTCGCCGATATTCTTCATGTCGGCCAGTTCATTGCCCTTGAATCGGACTCCGAACGCCTGCTCGATGCCAAACATCAGATTGATATGGGCCACCGAATCCCAGCCTTCGATATCGGATGCGGTCATCTCATCGGTCAACCTCAGCGTCTCGTTATCGAACACCTGGCGAAACACTTCTTCCAATCGATCGTGCAACTCCATTCATTCCCCCAGACATTATCGGTGTGTAATCATCTCGGCATCATCATGGTGCCGACGGAACGCTCTCTTTCTGGGACCCCTGTGTCTGAATATCAGCCGAAGGCGGCCGCTTGCATGGCTGGTCGGCTTCGTCATACAGACGTCTTGCGCAGAGTCAGAGTTCATCTAGAACGTATCCAGTATCTGTATGGCCGGTGGTCGATCAGGACATATGAGTTGTTTCACGATGGCCGCCGCGGCTCGTTCAATTCCCATTGCTCCATGCCGTCCCACAGTGGTGTTGGTTTGATCCGTCAGCAATTTTGGAGGTCTGACAATAAGACTGTGGACCGTCGGATTCTGAATGGCCGCCCACTGTGCCAGTCCCTCCAGTGCACATTTGGCTGTGGCATAGTGAGGCCATTCTGCAGGAAGGTCCCGCACAAACGCCGAAGAGATAAGCACGTTCCACCCGGAGCGCTGAGCCAAGTCGCTCAGAAACGTGGACATGGGCATGCTCACCAGCGCGACGCTTTGGGCGAGGAAGGTTTGAAACTGTGCCACCTTTTCCGGTACGAACGGGAGAGGGCGAATAGGGGGCGACGCGTTGCAGATCAGCACATCCAGCCCGCCGTGTCGTTGGACAATATGCTGTTGCAAGGTTCGGCACCAATCGATATCTGATGCATCTCCCTGCGTAAGTTCGATGAGTTCGGAGGCGTCTCCTAGGCTCGTTCGAATCTGTTCCGCCTCCTCGCCGCAGTGGAGGTAATTCAAGAAGACCGTGCAGCCCTGCGAAGCCAAGGCCTGCGTGATGGCCGCCCCAAGCCCCCGGCTTCCGCCGATCACCAGGGCGACCTTGTCCTTCAATCGATTCGATCTCGGCAACAGGGTCGTGAGACGATGCAGTGAAGGCCGCGGTGAGTCCTCTCGCACGAAGGCCCACATCTCGGTCGTCGCGCACGTGCTGGTGCCCAGGGAGAGCGTCCCGGCAGTGTGCAGCAAGTCAAGTCGCTCGTCGTAGCTCTGAACCGTGATCTCATAGGTGAGTGGGGACTGGCCCGTTTCTTCACCGGCAGGGAACGTGAGTTCCAATCGCCAGAACACGGCGCGTTTTCCCGGTAGCTCCATGCCGACGGCATAACTGGCCCACATCATAGCCGAAACGTCCGACATGGTCGCGCCTTTTTCGGAAAGTTTCCAGCGATCGACCAGTTGCCTCAACTCCTTGATCGACGGTGCATATCGGCCGGTCACGCGAGTGCCGGCACGCAGGTGCGATTTTGTGTGGTCTGCTGCTTCCGCGAGACCGGCCGTATCTTGCTCGGCCATCTCGTGCCGGTCCTGATGATCCGGCCCAAAGGTCATACTCGCTTTCAGCATGAGGCGGGCGGCATCATAAATTTTTGCGACCGCACGGTCCGCCGATGGCTCCACGATCTCTACGCGGTAGGGGACGCCGACAGTGAGAGGATTACGGAACTCGACAGAGAGGTGTCGCAGCCGTTGTTTCGGGCGATCGGGAAAATGGCCGAGGATCGTCAGCACGCCCAGCATGCCGAATACGACAGGCTCATCATAAGGCGAGGCCCGCGCGTATTGCTCGGAGACATGCAGAGGGTTCCTGTCCCCGCTGGCTGCGCTGAATTGGGCAAGATCCTGCGTGGTGAAACAAATGGTGGTCGTGTGCGGCGAGGAGGCACGGACGCCGGACGGCGATTCAGGACGCCCCATCAGCACTCTCCCAGGTATGGACAGAGGTCACAAATGCATTGGCGATCAGGCCCTTCGCCGCAAGGTCATAACTCCAGATCTCATCGCGTCCATTTGTGCCGACACGTTCAAAACCATGTTTGGCGAAGGCGTCTGCCGCCATGGCGTTTTTTTGCGTCGGAATGTAGGTACCTCGGAGGGCTGTGCATCCGAGCTGTGCCGCCCGCCGACAGAGATGCTCCAGCATGGTGGCTTCAACGGTTCGGCCGATGACTCGACAGCTCATCAGCCACGTGTCGATATCGAGGACGTGTTCCTGTTGCCGTGCGATCATGACGCTGACGAGCCCATGATCGGTGTAGCGATCGCGCAACCGTAGCGCGAGATGGACATAGCTCTCGTCACGGACGAAGGTTTCCAGCTGTGCCATGCCGTGGCGTCGGGTGGTGAGATTGAACTGGTTGGTCTTTCCGATAAGCTGGGCGATCCGCGGCAGTTGCGATGCTTCGAACGGTGTCACGATCGCTTGCATGCGAAGGCTGCGATAAAACTCCTCGATGGTTCCGGCCGCGGCCTCCAATTCCATGATCTGTGCGCGGGCTCGATATTGGTCGGTTCGCTCATGATCCTCGGCGGTCAACGAGCTTGTTTCGAGCAGAAGATATTGCGACAGGGTCCTGAGGTACAACGACGGATCCTCCGGCAGGGCAATGACATCGACCTCTGGAAGAAACGTGCGCACGATCTCCCGCTCAGCAGGGTTATCATCGACGAAGACCATGGCATCTAGGCCGATCTGGAGTGTCTTGGCGATGGTGCGAATATTAGCCGGCTTCGATTCCCAATTGGCGACGAAGAGGGCGATATCGTCCAGCTTGAGTCGCATTTCCGGGTGCTTTTCGAAAGGTTGGATGGCATCGGCATGGTTATTTTTCGAGCACACCGTCAGGATGACACCCTTCCGCTTCAGCTTCAGAAGGTAGTCCTGAAACGCCGTGAATGCCTCACCGTCAGGCCCTTGTCCTAACTTGATGCCCGCCAATCCATCTTCCGCAATCACGCCGCCCCACAAGGTGTTGTCAAGATCCAATACCAGACACTTACGGCTTAATCCGAGATCCGCGGCGATCACCGCTGCGGTATGTCTCGCGAGCAAAGGCAGGGCTTCAAGGGCAACGGCTTGTTTGGACAGGTTCCAATATCGGGGATCGCACCATCGTTGTTTTCCGAAGAGTGCCGAAAGCCGTTCGCAGTCCACCAGGGAGACATTGTTCGCAGCCGCTTCGCCCAGCTTCGCGTTGACCGCGTGCGTCATCATGTATCGCGAACCGGGAAGCCTGGTGGCGAGATGGCCTGTAGGGACTTCGCAGGGCAGCGCGAAGTTATGCTGGACGAGTCGGGCGCGGGAGCGTTCTGCAACCATCTTCCAGAGGCCGGTCCAGCGAAGCACTTCCTTCCGGACATCCTCCTCTGGGTTCTGGCTGTAGTCAGAGAGGTGAAGGTCACCTTCGTGAACCGCCAGGACGACGATATCCGGACCGAACGCATAGAGCTTGCTGCTGGGATCGAGGATATCCTGCTGGTATTGCCCGTATTGGCTTTCGTATAGGGCGACCTGGATGCCGAGTCTCTCCGCCGCTAGGCACAACATCGGGCCTAATTGAGTGGTGGTATAGCTGCCGAGAAGCGCCACTTTGACCGATCTGAGCACCTGTCGCCCTGCCTTTGCAGCGGTGCGCTGAAACAAGGCCCAGCCGGCCTGCCATGCCGAATAGTCATCACCGGAATCGACGATCGCAAGCGCCCACCGGCAGACCTCTGCATGGTTGCCGCGCTGTTCGTAACAACGGGCAAGTTTGAGGCAAAGGGCCGCTGCCGGTGGAGCGGTCACCCCTTCCAGATAGGCCTTGATCGCCTGCTCGATCTGTCCGTTCTTGCGGAGAGTGTCGCCATGTGTTTCAGCTGTGGCAGCTAAATCGTGGCAATGAACCCGGGCTATGTTCATGATGTACGGCTTGTTATTCCTACAAAGCGCAGATTATTTCGATGCAAGGATGCTGTCTGCAAGCTGATCCATGGAGGTTGACTTGAGCCGGCTTCATTGTTGGCGTACCCCCTGACGGAGATCTCTAGGTGCTCCGGGTGCCTGACGAACGGTCGGCAAGTGAATGACGCGAGGCGCCTCAGCGAACACCCTGGATCCAGCCGGGACGTCCGACATGACCACGGCATTCGGACCGATGACCGTATCGTCGCCGATCTTTACTCCGGCAAAAATCACGGCGCCTGGTCCCACCTCCACTCGTTGTCCGAGTTTCGGTCCTTTATGTAAGGTCTTTTGTCCGCCATATCCGGCTCCGATCGTGGCTCCGTGGCGAATCAAGCAATCGTCCCCGATCTCGGCTTTCCAGTGAAAGATGATGCCGTGTTGGTGCGTCAGCCACAGCCTTCGGCCGATTGTCACCGTCAAAGGAATTTCGATTCCGTAGTGATTTCGGACGTATCGGTACAGGACATGGTAGGACGTGAGCAGTACAGATTTGAGAATGCCGCTGCGCCGGTTCGAGATCCATGTGCCAAAGCGATGAACGGCTAGTGCGCGGAGGCCGGGTATTGTCCAGTCGTGGCCGTGCACGGCCCAGTCCTCTAGGATCTGGTGCCATAGTTCTTGTAGGCCTCGATAGAGTCTGACGAATGTTCCCAGCACTGGCACCTCGGTCACGTGTATGAGTTTGGAGCGAACGTTCATGTATCGTACACTTGTGCCTGATTGAGGGAGCCCAACGATTGCCGAGCAGCCTGCGGTACCACCGGGGGATCGCCTGGGGCAAGTCCGATGGGTGCCGCGTTATGAATTGTCGAGCATTGCGCGCGCGTAGGGCTAGGCGTCATGGGCCACTAGGTGTACTTGGAAGCAACTAAGAGGAGAGGTGCTAGGCACAACTTCATCCGTCAGGAATCGGTTATCGGACCTCATGCTCAATCGTGACAACATAAGTCTATGTTAGCATATGTCCAGTAATACTGGACATAAATAAATCTTTCTATCGGACGCGGAATCAAGTTTTTTCTGCGTGGTTCTTTTTGCGCCAGCTTATCCCCTCACATTGAGCCGTTGCGCCTGTGTCATATGTAGGTTCTTCCCTGCAGGGCTGACGTTCCTGATGGGATGTCGATTTCTATTTGAGAGAGCGGCCGCGGTGATGAACGAGGAGAAGCGCGTGCATTTCCCGCGCGGCATCACGAGAATGGTTAAGTTGATCGATGAGGCTGGTCAGTCTTGTGATGGTCCGACCGATGCGGATCGAGTGAGACAAGGCCCTATTTCATAGCTTGTATGGTGGGTGGACGCATGGTACTATTCCGCGTCTCCCGCTGGGGCCTGGTGAGGGATGCGTTGAAATAGTTCAGGCCTGACTCGATGTTGCCTTGCCCGGGAATCTAATCGAAAGCCAGACCCAAGTCG
>JACOEF010000413.1 GCA_024998705.1 Nitrospira sp. | reverse complement strand
GACCCACGGCACGGTAGTCGTCGAACTGCATTGTGGCGTCGACCTCACCGGACGGCGACAGACGTTCCTCCTGCACGACCAACAAGTTCCGACGATCAAACCAGATCCGCCTGACGACGAATGGAGCGGTACCTTTGCTGCCTGGCGCGGTCGACACATCGAGTCGATACCGATTGCCGTCTTCCGTCAACCTCACTGACTCATCCGGACCCACCGCTTGTGTTCCAATGATCCCGCTCATCGCCCAGACGCTAAGCTGAAAAGGACGCGTCAGTTGGCCGAGTTGGTCGGCTTCCGATGGCCGTCCGCTCACCTCACGTCCCATGGTCGGCAGCCGGAGTCTGAATTGATCTTCAATCTGCACAAACTCGAATATTTCACTGCCCACCGCAGAGAAACCGCGCAATCGGATGGCGTTGGGACGGTGGTAGAAAACGGTGCCTTGGATGCGCTGGCCGATCGGCAGGATGCCGCCGGTGATCTTCGCGCTGAACAGCCCTTTGATCGTGCGAACCTCTCCCGCCTGTTCCTGCAAGCGTGCCGTCAGTTGCTCCGCCGTCGCCTGCAAAAGCGGCACGGTATCGGAGGGAGTGAACAGGGCGCAGCCAGGCACCGTCGCAAACGTCATGGCACAGAGAACCAGGGCTCCCACATACCTGCGGGCGTTACGCCAAGACCACATCCAACGCATCTCCCACTTCATGAATGCCGATCAATTCAATCCCGGCGACCGGTTCCAGTTTTGCCACATTCCGTTCCGGCAAAAGACAGCGTTTGAATCCCATCTTGGCGGCTTCGCGAATCCGCAGCTCAGCTTGGCTGATCGCTCGAACTTCACCGCCCAGTCCGACTTCGCCCATGACCAGCGTGGTGAAATCGATCGGACTCTCCCGCAAGCTGGAGGTGACGGCCGCGACGATGCCAAGATCGATCGCCGGTTCATCGATGTGGATCCCGCCGACGACATTCACATAAATGTCCTGCCCTGACAGGTGCATACCCAATCGTTTTTCCATCACGGCCAGCAGCAGCGACAGGCGGTTCGGCTCTACACCGTTCGCCATGCGTTTCGGCATGGGGTAGTTGGTGCCAGATACCAGCGCCTGCAGTTCTACGAGAATGGGCCGCGTGCCCTCCAGGCTGGACACCACCACCGAGCCGGTGGTGCGCTGCGGTCGCTCGGCGAGAAACAACTCGGAGGGGTTGCTGACTTCCTCCAAGCCACCGTCCTTCATCTCGAATACGCCGATTTCGTTCGTTGAGCCGAACCGGTTTTTGACTGCCCGCAAAATCCGGAAACTGTGGCTCTTATCCCCTTCGAAATACAGCACCGTATCGACGATGTGTTCCAGCAAGCGCGGGCCGGCGATGGCGCCTTCCTTCGTGACATGCCCGATGATAAACACCGGCACATTGCTGCGCTTGGCGAACCACATGAGCTGCCCGGCGACTTCCTGCACCTGGCTGATACTCCCCGGCGCCGAGGTGAGTTGCTCTGTGTAGACGGTCTGAATCGAATCCACGACTACAGCCGCCGGCTGGATTTCCTGGATGGCTTTGAGAATCTGTTCGAGACTCGTTTCCCCGAGGATCAGCAGATGTTTGCCGTCGATGCCGAGACGCTGCCCCCGCATCTTGATCTGCCGGGGCGACTCTTCTCCCGACACGTACAGCACCTGCTCACCCGGCGCCGCAAGCAGCGGCAACGCCTGCAACAGCAGCGTGGTCTTACCGATGCCGGGATCACCGCCGACCAACATCACAGAACCGGGCACCACCCCGCCGCCCAACACGCGGTCAAACTCCCCCATCCCCGTGCTATGCCTGGGCTCACCCACAATTTCGATGTCGGAGATCGGCGTCGCCACCGCCATGGCCGTTTTGGGCATGCCCTGACGACCGTTGGGAGCGGCCGGCAAGCGCTCTTCTTTAAGCGTGTTCCAGCCTCCACAATCAGGGCAGCGCCCGAGCCATCGCAACGCCTGATGACCGCAAGCCTGGCAATGAAACGTCGTCTTTGCCTTCATCCGTCCTCGCCTCACATGACAGCAAATTTCCAGATGCATCGTAAAGGAAACAGGAGAGAAAAAGGAAGGAGTCGCAGGGTCGGGAAGGTCAGCCGAGCACATCGCCAACGACGCTCATCCTTGCACCACCGAAAGGAGGATCCAGTGTGTGATCAGCGCATGGCGGACGACGGAGGGGTCAGAGTGATACACACCAGTGGACGCAGACTTGTCCCACCATGAACCATTTCGTCGGATCGAGTCCACCATCTGGGATGGGCAGGAAGGAAAACTACTAGCAGAAATCATGCTGGTATCCGGCCCGTCCGAGAGCCACGTGAGGGGCCGATGTGACGCTCACGTCCAATGACGCCGATCGAGCTGCTCTCTCACACCCTCAATTAAGGCATGAGGCGCATGCATCTGCTCCTGCCGGAGGATGAGTCTGAGCACCCAACCCGTTTCCCATGATTCAAACGCTCAGGAAGAAGGGCGGCTGGTAGCGCTTCCGGCCTACTACACAATTCTGATAGGCCCCCCCATCGTGTGGCGTTCAGCAGCCATCCCCGCATGAGGAACAGAGGTTGCGACCTTTCGGATGCCCCAGCTAAGTGGCTCAGGGTCAGGGTGGTGATCAACGCGAGGATACGGGGTACGGCTATGGTGTGCGGTGAAATCTCGTGCTACGTCGGAACGATCAGGGCCGTGATACCACTCCGTCTTTCCCACACGTATCGATGCATAAACAAGATACCGGTCCGGCACTGTTGACTGCCTGTTCTGCCTCCCGAAGTGCAGCCCAAACTCCACCCATCTGCCCAAGCGTACCCACATGAATTGATCCCTCTGATTTGGTGCACGTCGCTGCTCATCATGCCAGACTTTAACCTTATTTTCAGGTTCTGGATAGCCCCACTTACGATTGCGCGGGCACGCTCCGGTTCCGTGAGTCCTGAGATATCGTGTCAGGACTCAACTTGAGACATGTGCCGCTCGCACAACAATCACGCGAGACGAGCCCCCTGAGTCCAGACATGAGTTTTCAGGGATGTCGTTGCGGCGCACGGAGCCGAAAAACAGGAATTACGCTGCCGGTGAATCCACCGGCAATCCTGACAACTGGAACAGGGCGATGGATGCGGCTGCAGCGGCATTGAGAGACTCGACACCCGGTTTCAACGGGATGGTGAAACGGACTGTCGCCGCGTCGAGAACCGGCTCTGAGAGGCCACGACTTTCGCTGCCGATGGCCAACACCGTGCGCGCGGGAATGCTCCGAATCGCCCGGATCGGTACGCACCCCTCACTGGTTCCGGCGTCAGCCGCCAGAATGGCGCAATCCAAGTTCTGCAATTCTTCGAGACTGGTCTGAGGAAAGATGGGCAACTGGAAGAGCGCGCCGGCGGTGGCCCGCACGACTTTCGGGTTGAACACATCGACGGAATGGGGCGCCAACCACAGAGCACTCACGTTGAGTCCGGCTGCCGTTCGAATAATTGTCCCCATATTCGTCGGGTCCTGCAGCATGTCCCCATAGAGACCGAAAATTTTCGGTTGCGCGAGGATGGCGGATTGATTCCAACTGGGTTGATGTACGATGGCCAGTACCCCGGTCGACGTCTCGACGTCGGACAATTGCGCCAACGTATGCTCGGGACAACTGTGAACGGTACAACCACTGTCTAGCACCTGCTGGCTGACTTCCGGCGGTTGCCGGTCGAGAAAACTGGGGGTGACGATGAGGCAGACAATGCGCTGCGGTGCCGACTGCACTAATTCAAGGATGGGTTTTGTGCCTTCCAGCACAAACACGCCCTCGCGGTCACGCGTACGCTTCGTCTTGACGACATCTCGTATGTGCGAGAGAAAGTTGCGGGAGACAGTGCGAGGTGAGAAGGTCAACAGGTACCCAAGAGTCGGCGACACTTCAGGGAGGCCCTCCTGACTTGGTAGGGCCTCCCTGACATATTCCTATTTGCGTTTCTTGCCGGAAGCCGCTTCGGCGGCGCGAATGCGATGCGCCCGCACCTTGGCCCGCTTGAGAGCCGACAGCTTGCCGCGCGTGCGATCACGCTCGGCCTTCAATCGCTCCAACTGCGCGCGCAGGTGAACGCGTTCTTCTTTGTAAATATTGGCACATTCGGCGGGTGACAGATTGGTCCAGTCCCCCGTTCCACGCGCCCGCTTAATCCGCGCCTCCAACGATTCACGCAGCAGCCTCTCGCGCATCGACATCAAGGACTGCAAGGCTTCCTGCCGCCGCTGGACTTCTTCCTCTTCGGCCATAATGCCGCGAATGTCGGTACCTAACATCGGCTGATCCTCCTCGCTCGGGACATCAATGAGAACGCCTCATTCTACCCGATTTGGCCGCCTTTGTTCTACCTAGGAGAATGGCTCATAACATATTGATGTTACAGGCAACAATTGAACCACCCAAGTAAACAGGACGTTGCAGGACTCGAAAGGGATGCAGTATTATCGGGCCATGTCACACATCGGTTCGTTGGTTCGTGCCTGGCGAGTCTCACAAAAATGTTCCGAATCGGCGCTCGCCGAACGAGCCGGCATCGCGACGTCTCTGCTGGAAGCGCTCGAGGCGGAACAGGCCGATCCCAACGCCTCAACGTTGGAAGCGCTGGCCGGCGCACTCAAGATTCCCCTCCCCTGGCTCTTTATCCACCCCACAGAATTGGACCTGCTTTGTAAAGACGATGAGGAGGAGCCGGCCCCCCTTTCGACAATAACCGGGTCAGACCCGGTCTTAGAGAGAATTCTCGTGGCGGCCGGACATGACCGGTCGCTGTACGTCCTCCTGACGGCGCTCATGCAAAGTGGCGAGCCCAAACTCCTGCGCGCCGCGGAAGTAAACCTTCGAAGCCTCGTGAAACAATCCAAGCAGGCTACCGTCCCCTGGCAATCGCGCCCGCCGGGACATTTTGAGCCGCCCAGCGACTAGACGGCCTATACACCTCGCACGACGTCTCACCTCATCAGCATCGATCACGCGTCTTCTGAATCTCAACAACCGCCCCGTTCGATTGCCCCGCCCGCACGAGCAATAGACCCACGAGCGCCAACGCGACCAGCCCAGGCCAGCCGCCGAGCGGCGGATCGGCAAACAACTGAAAGGGATCTCCCGATAAACCGGTCCAGATCGAACTGAGGGCAATGGGCAGCGCCAGCAAAATCCCGACCAATGCCTCGCCGGTCACCAACCCGGCCGCACACAACAACCCGCGATCTTCAGCCGGAACATCTGCCGCGCCCCTGCTCCTGCGCACAAACTCAGCCAGCAACCCGCCGAACATGATCGTTGCCGAGAGTTTGAGCGGCAAGTACATGCCAAGCGCCACCGCAAGGACAGGGAAACGAAGGGCAGCATCGCGTCGTGCCTGCCGCCTGTCGAGGTGAATCACGACGACCCCCAGCAACATTCCGACTCCGACCAGGTGCTAGGGTAAGGAACCGCCGAAGACTCCGTTGGCAAGATTGGCCATGAGCGTAGCCTGGGGAGCCGTGAGCGGATGAGGATGGGCGGCCGTCACCTCACCGATCCCATATTTCGCCTGCAGCAGAGACAGCACCGGAACAATCACGACCGCGCCCGTCGCCACGCCGATCACCTGCATTACCTGCTGCTTCCACGGTGTTGCGCCGACCACATGCCCGGTTTTCAAATCCTGCAAATTGTCGCCGCCCATCGCTGCGGCGCAACACACAACCGCCCCCACCAATATAGCCGCAGCCGGACCGGCCGGATTGCCCTTCCCCAAAAGCCCCAGCAGAAGCAGCGAGGCGAGCATGATGGTGGCGATGGTCACACCGGAAACCGGATTGCTCGAGCTGCCGACGAGGCCGGCCATATACCCCGCCACGGTAGAAAACAAAAACGCCGTCACGACCATGAGTAGGGTCAGGCCGACGCCGCCGAACAGATTGTGCCCCAACAGACCTTGATACAAGTAGACCATCGGAACCAGCGCGGCCACCGTCAGACCGATTAACCAAGCCACGCCCGCATCGCGCTCCGTGCGCGGCAGTTCCGACTGCCCACCAGCGTGGTGACGATTAACGTACAGCGTCATGAGTTGGCGGAGACTCTCGAAGATCGCGCCGCGCACTTCCAACAGGGTCCATACACCCCCTACCAGCATCGCACCAATGCCGATGTAGCGAATCTGCCCGCTCCAGGTCGCCTTCGCCGCCGCCACACCGGTCAACCCCTCCGCCGAGGCGATGATCGCCTGATACATCGGCAACAGGACCAGCCAGCCGATCGCCCCGCCGAGGAAGACAACGACCGCCGTGTTGAGCCCGATGATGTACCCGACTGCCACCAACGCCGGTGACAGGTTCAGCCCTCCATATAACGTCGACCGCCCGAGCTGAAATGCGCCTTCCAGCGACTCGCTCCAGAGCTTCAATCCTCCCTCGGCAAACTTGAAACCACCACCCAGCGCCGCAGCGCCCAGCAGGAGGCGAATCCTGCCGCCGGCACCGGCACCAGACGAAGCTCCGACCTTCAAGCCTTCCGCCGTCGCGAGCCCTTCGGGAAAACGCAGCCGGGCATGGATAATCAGGGCGCGGCGCAGGGGAATAGTAAACAACACCCCGAGCACCCCACCGACCAGCGAGACCGTGAATGTTTGCGAGTAGTCGAAGGTGGTCCAATAGCCGATGAGGAGCAGCCCTGGAATGGTGAAGATCACGCCAGCCGCCAACGCCTCACCTGACGAGGCGGCGGTTTGGACAACATTGTTTTCGAGAATATTCGACTGACGGAAGAGACGCAGCACCGCCATCGAGACCACGGCGGCTGGAATGGAGGCGGACACCGTCATGCCGGCAAACAAACCCAGATAGGCATTGGCTCCGGCCAGCACTGCGGCCAGCACAATCGACAAGACGACCGCTTTCAGCGTGATTTCCGGAAGCGTCACCGTGGCGGGAACAAGCGGCACGTCCACCGGCTCCGTTGGCGCGTCCTGCTTGCGCATCATGCCCTCAGAGCACCTGCACGATATAACATTTCAGATAACGCGTTTCCGGCATGCCGGCGAGCACCGGATGGTCCGGGCCCTGTCCGCGTTGTTCAAGCAATCTGATCTGTCGACGCGCATCCCGTGCCGCCGCCTGCAGCATCTTCCAGAAATCGTCGTCCG
>JACOEF010000854.1 GCA_024998705.1 Nitrospira sp. | reverse complement strand
GTATTGACGAGTATCTGGCGAGCGCTCAATTCGAGATTTGAAGAAATGGCAACGCCGCTCCGGTCTTCGAATATTGCGTACGAGAATTCTATGAACCCCTCGAACACGGGAATAGAAAATAGAAAAAGCAAACTTGAAAGCCCCAACTCTGTTCCGTCCCGATTAGGCGATGAGTGGAATACAAAAAAAGACGATGAAAATGAAAGGTCGCGCGAGGGCAAGGTTCAGAGTGTCCACACAAACCCCGAGATTTCTGATCATTCGACCGACACAAATAAAATGACTTCCGGCAAGTCTGCTGATCACGGATTTGGAACCCGGCCATCGCTCCCAATGTTCAATCAACTTCCCGAAGACGAAAGGGACACTATCTACACGGCTCAAAACAATCTCGGAACGCCTCCGGGACAGGTTGAGATGGACTCAATGAATCAGGCAGCCGCGATCAGAGTAAGGCACCGGGCGGGAACCGCGAATTTCAGTTTTGCACTTCCGCTTGCGTCGCTTTCAGGGCGCGGGATCGACGCTGGAGTGGGGATGACCTATAACAGCCGGACATGGAACAAATCGTGCACGCAGTTTGACACAAACAACTGGCCAAATTGTGTATCCGGTTACGAGCATTTTACGTATGACGTGGATCAAAGCTGGGTAGCGCCGGGGTTTACGACCGGTTTCGGGTATATCGAATCCTCGGCCGAAATTCGTAATGTCATCGTTGATCCGCCTAACAATAACTGGCAGACCGAGATCACGCCGCTTGGTTTAACGGACCCGGATGGTACGAGGCACCAGTTCGAATGCACCGCGACAACCCCGATACCCGGTACGTTTCAGTCGCGGTGCACACGCTACAGTACGTCTGACGGAACGCGGATCGAGGTTGCGGGAAAGGCTTACACCGACAACCCTAACAACTCACCCTATCCGTACACCGCAAACTACTCAAGCGCTTATTGGGAAACCACATTGCCCGGCGGTACAAAGGTCTGGTACACGGGTGGAAACGGAACCGGAGAATCGAGAAAACACTATCCCTACAAGATTCGCGATCGTAATGGAAATATTCTGCGAATTACATACAAAAACGATCAGTCAGGACGGATCGACTACATTACCGACACGCTAAATAGGCTGATCAAGTTCTATTACGAAAACGACTCAAACGGTAATCCGGACAAACTGATCGCAATCTCGATCCCCGGAATGGGAACGAACGAAGAGATCCAGACGGTTCGATTTTATTACGAGACAATGGCCCTGAATTCGGCGGGAAAGTTTACGGGCCAGATCACCGCTCCTTCGAGCATACGAGTGCTCCGTTGGGTCTATATGCCATCGACGAAGACGGCATTTAAGTATGAGTACAATTCCAATTACGGAATGATCAAAAAGATCGAACGGCGAGTCGGTGTGACGGTCAGCGATCCAACCTCAACGACCGCGATGGGTTCCGTTACCAATGAAGGAGCCTGGGCGGCTTCCACTGAGTACAACTACCCAGACGGGACGACCGCGCTTTCCGACGTACCAAAGTACTCAAAACGCACCGACGACTGGTATGGTAAGACCTCCTCGATACCCGCCGAGACGTACTATGACGTTCCGGAGCCATCCGGAGGGATCCAGATCTCGCGAATCACTGTTGTCGATTCCAATTTCAATATCGAAACCGAAACAAAAGCGAACGCTGCTACGGGAATGATCATGGAATCGTCTATCAAGAAGATCTGGGGTCCTGCGGGCCAATATACGACCGTGATGGCCAAAAACGAATACACCTGGTCAGCGGGTCGAAACCTTACGAAACTTGAGACTACCAACGAATCCGGGCTTAAGAAAAAGACTGAGTTCGAATACGACCAATACAATAACCAAACCCTCATCAAGGAATACGATTACTATCCGTCGTCGGGGATTCCGGCGCTTCTTAGAACGACCGAAATGACCTATGAGACCGGTAGCGGTTGGATCAACAAGAACCTGACCGGACTCGTAAAATCAGTGAGATCGATCGTCAACAACGTCACGGTTTCAAAATCATTGTTCGAATATGATCACAACGGAAATGATTCGACACTTACCCATCGCGACGACATAAATATCGCGACGCATGATACCTACTACAATCCGGCTCATCCTGCATGGGACGAGGAGATCTGTCCTTATTCGTCAGGCAGTGAATGTACGATCATCCATCACGACGGGTACGACAGCACAAGCGCTTACAGAGGAAATCTAACTAAGGTAACGGGTTTCGCCGATGCGACTCTTACAACTGATCCGAACGCCGACGTGACTGATTACGAATATGACATCGCCGGGAATACTGTGGCTGCCACGCTCAGCTGCTGTCAACTGAAAACTATCGATTACGGTGCTACTTATGCCGAGACCGGATACGCGTACCCAACGAAAGAAACCAAGGGCAGCTCACCACAGCTGGTGAACAAATTTACCTACAACAAAAATACTGGTCTGATGTTGTCCTCGGAAAATGAGAATGGCCAGGTCACGACTTACGAATATGAAACCGACACCCTGCGCCCGAAAAAGACTGTTCTTCCGAACGGCGGCTATTCCGAAACCGAATACAGCGACAAGCTGATCTCAAATCCGAACGATCTTCTTCCGGGTTTTGTGCGGCAGACGACAACGCTTGAGACAAACAAATTCGCACAAAGTTACAGTTATTTTGACGGACGCGGCCTTGGTATCCGCAGTGCTACCCAAACGCCTGATGGCTGGAGCATAGCCGCGGCGGAATACGACCAATTAGGGCGTCCGAGAAAGTCATATAATCCGTTCTACGG
>JACOEF010000192.1 GCA_024998705.1 Nitrospira sp. | reverse complement strand
GTTATCTGGAAACCTTCTTCGAAGGACAACAGGTGCCGGTAGCGATCTTCGGCCATATCGGCAACGGGAACGCCC
Source organism: Nitrospira sp. (assembly GCA_024998705.1). Lineage (GTDB taxonomy): Bacteria > Nitrospirota > Nitrospiria > Nitrospirales > Nitrospiraceae > Nitrospira_A. The sequence goes on along the minus strand of JACOEF010000192.1, from coordinate 4,867 downwards.
ACATCACGCCCTTGCTCGACGTGAACAATCGGCAGGACTTCGACAAGATGGTGCAGGCCTACCATGAGATTCACGGCGCGGTGCTGTCGCGATTCGACGGGTCCATTTGCGGCGAGCATGGCGACGGCCGGGTGCGGGCGGAATATGTGCGGAAGATGTTCGGCGAGGAGTTGTATCGACTCTTCGTGCAGGTGAAGCAGACGATCGATCCTGCGAATGTGATGAACCCCGGCATCAAGATCAGCGAGACGCCGTTTACGGAACACATCGACTACCAGCGGTTGTCGAAATCCTGTGCGACCTGCGCGAAGTGTAACTCCGTCTGTCCGGTCTACGACGTGTTCCAGTCGGAAGATATGAGCTCGCGCGGCTGGTTCGAAATCGTCACGGCGAAGGACTACAGCTACCTCGACTCGAAGCGGGTGGTGGAGGCCTGCTTGAATTGCAAATCCTGCCGCACCATCTGTCCGGCTGGGGTGGATGTGTCGGAGTTGATCCTCCAGCGGCGTGCTGAGAATCCCAACCAGGGCTCGCGCTGGCTCTTCGCGCTGCAGGCGAAGCTGCCGGTATTTGAAGCGATACTTAAGCTTCTGGCGAGGACGCAGTCACTGTGGGATCGGCCGGTTCCGCGCGCGCTGCTCGAACGCCTGGCCGCACCGGTGATGAAACGCATCGCCTCCACGGCCAGACTTCCAGCGGAGATGATTCTGCCCACACTCGCCACGACCCACTTACGCGATCGTTATCCGGAGCTCACGCAATCGTTGAAGTCCAAGACCGGCCCTCGCGTGGCCTACTTTCATGGCTGCGCGGCCAACTATGTCGACGACGGGGTAGGGGATGCGGTGATTTCCGTGTTGCGGAAACATCACGTCGAGCCGGAGCTTCCTCCGCAGCGTTGTTCGGGGACGCCCATCGAAACCTACGGGCATGTGGATCTGGTGAAAGAGAATGCCCGCTTCAATCTGCAGTCCCTGGCGGGCTATGATCAGGTCGTCACCGGCTGCGCCTCCTGCACGCTGATGCTCAAGGAATACAAGAAGTTTTTCGAGGGCGAGACGGAACGGCAGGCGGCGGATGCGTTGGCGAAGAAAGTGGTACACATCACGGAATTCGTCGCGCGATCCGACCAGCATCCGCCGATGGGGACGCCGCAAGCCCAGACCGGCAAGGTGACCTACCATTCCTCCTGTCACCTGCGAGCCGCCGGAGTGACCAAGGAGCCACGGCAGTTGCTGAAACAGCTGCCGGGATCGGATTATGTGGAGATGACGGATGCCGATCGTTGCGCGGGCGGGGCCGGCACGTACATTGTGAAAGACTACGACACGTCGCAGAAGGTCTTCGACCGGAAGCGGCGGAATATCGAGCAGAGCGGGGCGGAGACGGTGGCTACCAGTTGCCCGGCCTGCATGATTAAGCTCAGCAACGGCATGCGTGGCCGCGTGGCGGTGAAACATGTGGCGCAACTACTTAACGACGCCTATGAGGCGGGCGCAGCAACCGAGAGAGGACCAGGAGCCGGCCAATGACCTTTCGCAAAGTGGATTTGATTTTTGTGGCGCTGGCGCTGCTCGTGGTGGGAGGCGTGGCCCTGTTGCCGTCGCCGCGCGACCGCAACCCGAAGGTGCCGGCCAACGGTGCGCATCAGGCCGTGACGGTCGAGAAGGAGTGCCTGGCCTGCCATGTGCCGGCAGGCGCTCGTCCCTTGCCGGTGGAGCATCCCAAGCGGCAGGACTGCCTGCATTGCCACGCGCGGGCGCAGGGGTGAGGGGAGGGCCGTCGACCGTGAATCGTCGTTCGTCTCTCGTATCGGAAACTCCATCGCCGACTCCTCGCCCTATGCTATAAGCGATACGCTCCTATCACCAATCTGCGGAAGGATCGTGAGATCATGGTAAAAGTGTTGATTCTCGGGCCGACGTTACTACAGCGGGTCACGGAGCCGGAACTTGATGTGGACGTGGAAGGATCGGTGCCCATCAAGCTCCTCATCGAAGGTAATGCCGAGCTCATGGATGCCTTGGCGCCGTTCGTGGTGCGCGGCGAACTGCTGGTGACCGTGAACCGCAAGGTGGGCTCACTCGACTCCGTGGTGAAAGACGGCGACGTGTTGAAAATCTCCCACCAATCCCGCGCCTCCTACGACGGCACCACCGATATTCCCACCTGAGCAGGCGACGGTCATGGCGGTCGCCGCCCGCAACGCGTGGACGGGCTCTCGCTCTCGCTGGATGGTCAGAGCACGGCTGTCGTCAGGGGGCAGACCCGGACGCCGGGGGGCCGGTTTTTGAACGACAGCACGGTGCGTATCGTGTGCCGCTGCCGCAGGGACAGGGGGCAGTGCGGCTTAGCCCGTGGCGACGCGCGGGCAGCGCGGGGAGCAGCGCGCCGGGGTCTTGGTGGAACATGTTCCGCAGCATGTCGTACAAAGCGGGATCTTTGTGTTTCAGGATATCGGGCGACGTGAAAAAATACTCCGCCAGCACCGCAAAAAACTCGTGAGAATTCGTATAGGTATAGCGATTGATGTGAGCGTGATGCGCCGGCGGGCGAGCCAGTTCCCGGGCCACATACCGTACCCATTGCCGGACCGCCATCCACGGCACCTCCGGCGGGAGACCATAGTCGTCCGCCTCTCGTTCAACCAGATGTGCGAATTCATGGACCCCCACATTCTGCTTGCCTGACGGATGGGCAAACCCTGCCAGGAGCGCCGGCTTCGAGAGAATCATGACTCCGCTCAAATGGTGCAGGCCCACCATCCCGAGCATAGCCACATCCGATCCCTTGGCGCTCTGGTAGTCGTCATCGAACGCATCCGGATAGATGAGCACTTCGCGCAGCCGATGGTAGTCCCAGTCGTGGAAGCCAAAGATGGGGATCACCGCGCTTGCCGCGACCAGCACCCGAACCGTGTCGTCGAGCTCGGTGCGAATACCCGTGATTCGAACCTCATCGAGAAAGATCTGCACGAACTGCCGAAAACGCGCCTTGCCGCCGGCATCCAGGGCTACGAAGAATGCCACGTGCGTGCTGAGTATCTGTTCCCAGGCATCGGGAAACGGCTGCTGCATGACTGCGAGCCGCCGGATCGTGCGGCGTCGCAGCAGCCAATAGGTGAATGGACTCAGTGCCAGCAGGAGCCACAGCGGCGCGGCGATCCATCCCCACACTCCTGTGCCCATGGCTACCAGGACTGCGGCGGCGAGCGCCTGCCGCTGGTTTCTGCGATTAGACTCCGGTGTGACGAGCATCGGTGCAGTGTCCTCAGTGAAAGGGATGCCACGGAGATTCTACGCTGGTAATCTGTGCTCTGCCAGCAGGCCCATGCTGTCAACTATCAGCTTAGATCCCCAACGAACGACGCTTCACGAGAGACGAACGACGATTCCCAGGATTTCGAAGTCCTGCTATCTGCCATTGGCCATACGCCATCAGCTCTTGTTTCCGAACGAGATACGCTTCACGGACGACGAGATACGGTTCCTCTTCCTCCCCTCAGCCCATCCTGGTAGACTGGGCGCCGCAATCGACCGGGCCGGGAACGGAGAGACGATGGCGCGCAACGATCAAGCGGTGCGTCTGTTGGTGGTGTTGAAGCAGCTGGAGGCGTCGCGGCAGGGCCTCACGCTGGAGCAGCTGGCTGAGTCGCTCGCGCCAGGATCCACCCGGCATCCCCGCACGCTCCGTCGCGATCTCGACGCGTTGGAAGAAGCCGGCTACCCCCTCGTCACCGAACGCATCAACGGCCAGACTTGTTGGCGCCTGATGGAGGGATTTCGCAACGTCCCCGGGTTGTGCTTCTCCCCCTCGGAACTCATGGCGTTGACCTTCAGCCGCCGGCTCATCACCCCGCTGGAAGGCACGGAACTCCACACCTCGTTACAGTCTGCCTTGGGCAAGGCCGCCGCCGCGTTGCCGCCGCAGGGCGTGGCCTTGGTGCAACAACTCGACGGCACCTTCAGCGTCGGCCTCGGTCCGCACAAACGGTATCGGCAACATCGCGAAACCATCGACCGACTGACAAGGGCCATTACCAACGCCACCACCGTGCAGATCCGTTACGACTCCGCCTCGCGCGGCCGCACGACCAGACGCGAAGTAGATCCCTATCGCCTCTGGTACGCCACCGGCGGCCTCTACCTCATTGCCTACTGTCACCTGCGGCGTGAGCCGCGCATGTTTGCCGTGGAGCGGATCAAATCCGTGACCCCAACCGACCATCCCTATCAGATGCCGCTGCATTTCGATCTCGACGCCTTCGTGCAGGACGCGCTGACCGTCATGCGCGGGCCGCGTATCGAAGTGGAATTGGAATTCAACAAGGCCACCGCCGCCTGGGTGAAGGATCGAGTCTGGCATGCCACGCAGGAAACCAAACGGACCAAAGGCGGCGCCCTGCGGATGACCCTCTCCGTGGCCGATACCCGAGAACTAATCGGCTGGGTGCTGAGCTTCGGCAGCGGCGTGAAGGTGCTTAAGCCAGACAGCCTGCGGGAAGCGGTGCGAGAGGAAGCGCAACGCATCGCGGCGCAAGCATAGGCCAATCTCTGTCAGGGCGAATCCTCTTTGTGGTGTATACGATACGAAGGAGAGGCCATGAGAAAGAAACCATCCGGCTCATCAGCGCAAGGCAGGCGAGTCGAAAAGAGCGTCAAGCATATACCGGACTCGCAAATTGATTTCTCCGATATCCCGGAAGCGACGGACGTAGAGTTGAAACGTATGCGTCGAGTCGGCCGGCCAGCCAGCGGTATGGCCAAGCAGTGAATCGCTATTCGTCTGTCTCCGAAACTTCTGAGCCAGCTTCGCAAGATGGCTGCCAAGCAGGGGAAGCCCTATCAATCCTTGATTCATGAACTCC